>CAYMOM010000028.1:0-18914 GCA_964391995.1 uncultured Faecalibacterium sp. | reverse complement strand
AGTACGCCAAGGCCATTGACAAGGCCATTTTCCCCGGCACCCAGGGCGGCCCGCTGGAGCACATCATCGCCGCCAAGGCCGTCTGCTTTGGCGAGGCGCTGAAGCCGGCGTTCAAGGCCTACCAGCACCAGATCATCCTCAACGCCAAGGCCCTGGAAAACGCCTTCCGCAAAGAGGGCATCCGCATGGTGTCCGGCGGCACGGACAATCACCTGATTCTGCTGGACTTTACCGGCACGGACATGACTGGCAAGCTGCTGGAAAACCTGCTGGAGGATGCCAACATTACCGTGAACAAGAACACCGTACCCAATGAAACCCGCTCGCCCTTTGTCACCAGCGGCGTTCGCGTGGGCACGCCCGCCATTACCAGCCGCGGCCTGAAGGAGCAGGACATGGAGAAGGTTGCCGCCTGGATTGCCCGGGTGGTGCGGGAAGGCGAAACCGCCGTGCCCGCCGTGAAGGCCGAGGTGGAAGCCTTCATGAAAAACTTCCCCCTGTACGCCTGATGCGTTGAGCATAGCAAAACCCTCCGCACGCCATGAACGTGCGGAGGGTCTTTTCTTTTGCAATTATCCCAGGGTTACCTGCACCTGGTGGGTCTTGCCATCGGCAAAGACGGGCAGCACATTGCCCTCAATGGCCTTGCCATCCACGGTAACGGCCTTCACGCCGCGGCACACATGGGCAGCATTGTCGATGGTGATGTCGTAGGTGGCGCCACGGAAGCGGCGGCTGACCTTGTAGCCATCCCAGGTGTGGGGGATGCAGGGATCCACCTTCAGGCCTTCCCAGTCAGGCTTGATGCCCAGAATGTAGTTACTGATCACATAGAAGTTCCAGGCGGCGGTGCCGGTGAGCCAGCTGTTCTTGGCCTGACCGAAGTTTTTCGCATCCTTGCCGGCGATCATCTGGCTGTAAACGTAAGGCTCCATCTTGTGCTTGTCGCTGATGTCCTCGCGGTAGGCGGGAGCAATCTTGCTGTAGAGCTTGAAGGCCCGGTCGCCATGGCCCACCACGGTTTCGGCGGCGATGATCCAGGGGTTGTTGTGGCAGAAGATGCCGGCGTTCTCCTTGTATCCCGGAGGATAGGAGGACACTTCGCCCAGCTCCACATGATACTCCTTGTAGCCGGGCTGCAGCAGCACAATGCCGTGCTCGGTTTCCAGCCACTTTTCAACGGACTCCAGCGCCTTTTCGGCCTTGCCGTCCTCAACGCCCACACCAGCCATGACGCAGTACCCCTGGCTTTCGATGTAGATCTTGCCGTCCTCGCATTCCTTGGAGCCAACCTTCTTGCCAAAGGCATCGTAGGCCCGCAGGAACCACTCCCCGTCCCAGCCGTGGGTCAGGATGGCGTCGTTCATGGCGTCGATTTCCTTCTGGCAGGCATCGGCCTTGGCGGTTTCGCCGCGGCGGCGCAGGATGGCTACCAGCTCGGGACCGATGGACACGAACATGCCGGCAATCAGCACGGATTCGGCCACACGGTCATCGGGGGCATTGGGGTTGGAGAAGGTCTGGAAGGATTCGCCCGGCGCATCGGAGAAGCAGTTCAGGTTCAGGCAGTCGTTCCAGTCGGCGCGGCCAATCAGGGGCAGGCCATGGGGGCCCTTGTTGTTCACCACATGGTAGAAGCTGTTCTCCAGGTGCTCCAGCAGGGTGCCGCAGTCATCGGGATTGCAGTCATAGGGTGTAGCTTCGTCCAGGATGGCGAAATCGCCGGTTTCCTTGATGTAGGCAGCAGTGCCGGCAATCAGCCACAGGGGATCGTCGTTGAAGCCGCCGCCAATATCGTTGTTGCCCTTCTTGGTCAGGGGCTGATACTGGTGGTAGCAGCCGCCGTCACGGAACTGGGTGGCGGCAATGTCCAGGATGCGCTCCCGGGCACGCTGGGGAATCTGGTGCACAAAGCCCAGCAGGTCCTGGGAGGAATCCCGGAAACCCATGCCGCGGCCCACGCCGCTCTCGAACATGGAGGTGGAGCGGCTCATGTTGAAGGTCACCATGCACTGGTAGGGATTCCAGATGTTCACCATGCGGCCCAGCTTCTCGTCATCGGTGGTCAGGGTGTAGGCGGACAGCAGGTTGTCCCAGTGGGCCTTCAGGGCGTTGAAGGCAGCATCGATCTGCTCATCGGTGGTCAGCGCGGCGATCATTTCCTTGGCGGGCGCCTTGTTGATGATGCCGGGTGCCACAAACTTCTCTGCCACGGGCACTTCCACATAACCCAGAACGAAGTTGAACTTGCGGCTCTCGCCGGCCTGCAGGTGCACCTTCACCTGGTGGGCCGCCATGGGCTGCCAGCCGGAGGCCATGGAGTTACCCATCTTGCCGGTCATAACGGACTGGGGCGCTTCAAAGCCGTTGTACAGGCCCAGGAAGGTTTCCATATCGGTATCAAAGCCATCGATGGGGGCGTTGACGGTGTAGAAGGCATAGTGGTTGCGGCGCTCGCGGTACTCGGTCTTGTGGTAGATCACGCCGTCCTCCACCTCCACCTCGCCGGTGGAGAAGTTCCGCTGGAAGTTCAGCATATCGTCGGAGGCATCCCACAGGCAGAACTCCACAAAGGAGGTCAGGATCACATCCTTGGGTGCGTCCGTTTCGTTGGTCAGGGTGATCTGATGCACCTCGGCATTCACGCCCAGGGGCACAAAGGAAAGCTGGCTGGCGCACAGGCCGTTCTTCTTGCCGGTGATGACGGTATACCCCATGCCATGGCGGCAGGTGTAGCTGTCCAGCTCGGTTTTCACGGGCTTCCAGCCGGGGTTCCACACGGTGCCGTTATCGTTGATGTAGAAATAGCGGCCGCCGTTGTCCACGGGCATGTTGTTGTAACGGTAGCGGGTCACCCGGCGCAGGCGGGCATCCCGGTAGAAGCAATAGCCGCCAGCCGTGTTGCTGATGATGCCGAAGAAGTTTTCGCATCCCAGATAGTTGATCCAGGGGTAGGGCGTCCTGGGCGTTTCAATGACATATTCCCGGGCTTTGTCGTCGAAATGACCGTACTTCATGGCGTATTCCTCCATCCGTTTGCGTGCAGTGCAACGGTTCGTTTTGTCTGGATTCAAGTATACCACATTCTTACGCTTAACGCAAACGGTTTCGCAGCTTTCGGTGAAATTTCTTGCACACGCGGCTGGCAGCAGCGGCAAAGACCTTGAAAATCAAGGGTTTCCAGGTTCGAAACTCGGCATGTCTTTTTTGGTGAGCGAAACCGCTGTTTCGCTGGGCGGCATGGTTTTTCCCCTTGCATATGCAGGCGATTCGTGGCATAATGACCACAGCGGCCTGCCGCAAATATGATGCAACGAGGTGGAAACCGTGGCAACAGCCCTATGGGTGCGCACCATCCGCCACCACCGTATGGACAAGCAGCTTACCGAGCCATGCCTGCGGGACGATCCCCAGGAGGCACTGGCCGAGGCCTGCCACAAGCTGGACATTTCCCGTCCCCTGTGGCTGGACAAAAACCAGCGGGAGTGGGAGGACTTCGGTCAGACCCGCTTCCTGCCGGACGATTTTGTGGATCATGTGGACTTTGACCGGCTGGAGATTGAATTCATTGACCCGGATGCCAAGAAGAAGCGCTCCGCCGATCCCCGAAATGCCTTTTGAAGGAGGTTTTTCCCATGGATAAGAAGATTGCCGGACTGATCGATTCCTACAAGGATGAATTGGTTGCCACCCTGGCCCGGTGGATGGAGGTTCCCTCGGTGAAGGACACCCCTGCCCCCGGTGCGCCCTTTGGCACGGAGGTCCGCCGCATGCTGGATGTGGCTATGGCCGATGCCGCCGCCCTGGGCTTTTCCCCCAGGGACTATGACGGCTATGCCTGCGACATGACCCTGGGCACCGCCCCCGAGGCCATTGCGGTGCTGGGCCACCTGGACGTGGTGCCCGCCGGCGATGGCTGGCAGACGCCGCCCTTCAAGGCTGTGATTGACGGCGACAAAATCATCGGCCGCGGTTCCATGGACGACAAGGGCCCGGTGCTGGCGGCACTGTTTGCCATGCGGGCCATCAAGGAGGCCGGCGTGCCCCTGAAGCGCTCCATCCGCCTGATTCTGGGCTGCGACGAGGAAAGCGGATGGGAGGACATGGCGTACTATACCGCCCACGCCGATATACCGGACATGGGCTTCTCCCCGGATGCATCCTTCCCCATCATCAACACGGAAAAGGCCATGATTCACGCCTTTGTCACTTCTCCCCTGGCGAAGACCGGCCTGCAGGTGAAGCAGATGTGGACAGGCGAGCGCCTGAACGTAATTCCCGGCGAAAGCAAGGCCCTGCTGGCCGGCGGAGAAGCGCTGGCCCTGAAAATCGCCGCCTATGCAGCAAAGACCGGCCTGCCCTACACCGCCCAGGTGACAGAGGAAGGCGTGTGGGTCACCGCCCAGGGCATTCCCGGCCACTCCGCCTATCCGGAAGGCCGCCGCAACGCCATTGGCATGATGCTTCTGCTGCTGAAGGAGCTGGGCGCAGAGGGCGCCCTGCTGACCCTGGCCAATGCCTGTGGCATGGAAAGCAACGGCGCCTCCCTGGGCTGCGCCTGCCAGGATGAGGTGTCCGGCGCCCTGACCTGCAATATGGGCATTCTGCACATTGAAAACGGCGAAGTGACTGCCTCCCTGGACATGCGGGTGCCCGTCACCGCCGACCTGGACGCCCTGGAGCAAAACGCCCGCAAGGCGCTGCCGGGCTTCACCTTCCACCATGTGGAGCACACCGCGCCCCATCATGTGCCTGCGGAGGGTGAGCTGGTCAGCCAGCTGCTGGCTGCCTACCACGAGGAAACCGGCCTGGCGGCGCACCCCATGTCCACCGGCGGCGGCACCTATGCCAAGGTGCTCAAGCAGGGTGTGGCCTTTGGCGCGGCCTTCCCGGATGATGAGGATCTGGCCCACCAGGCCGGGGAATATGCCAGCATTTCCGGCCTGCTGAAGGCAGCGAAGGTTTATGCCAACGCGCTGCTGCGCCTGTGCGCGGAGTAAGGAAATCCCCCCTGTTTGCGTGAAACGAACTGAGCCGCGCTCCCCCCATTGGGAAGCGCGGCTCAGCCCGCCCACAAACCCTATTGAAGATTATGGCCGAGAAAAGAGCATCTACAGAAGACTCTCAGAATGATTCTGAGAATAACTTTTGAAGAAACATACTTCCTGTACAGCCATGCGTCGTTCTCATGCCGCCGTACAAATTGCGTTTTCTTCCATCTTTTCTATTGGGTACTTTGTGGACGGTCTGAAGTGGCCCCGCAGCCACTTTTTTGTTTGCCCTGCCTGCAGGATTACAGCGCAGGGGGATAATCGCCCTTGTCGTGGAGCTTCTTCAGCTCGCCAGCCACATAGGCCTTGTCCTCCCGGTAGGTTACGCCAAACCACACCGCCTTGGTGGAAAGCACCTCCACAGGCAGGCCCTGCTGGTTCATCAGCTGATCCACCAGGGTGGGCAGGGCGAATTCCTTCTTCAAAGGATCGCCGTTATCGGCCTGGAGGAAGTTGACCAGCGCCTTCTCCGCCGCCTGGAAGAACCAGGGGGTGAAACCCCAGAAGTTCATGCTCACCAGGGCATCGGGGTTCAGGATGCGGCCGTTGGGATCGGTTTCCAGGTCGCGGATGGTGCCATCGGCAAAGGGCATAATCTTGTAGGTTTCCGTCACCTTCACCAGGCGTCCCTGGTCGGTCAGGCACACGCCGCGGGTGACATGCCCGTTTTCGGAAACGGTGTTGCGCAGATAATAGGCCACCATAGCGGCCTGCTTGCCCACCATGTGCTGCAGGCAATCCGCCATGGCCTTGAAGGCAGTTTTGCCATAATAGTCATCGGCATTGATAACGGCGAAGGGCTCGTGAATCAAATCCTTGGCAGCCAGCACGGCATGAACGGTGCCATAGGGCTTGGTGCGCTCCGCAGGGGGCGTAAAGCCGCCGGGCAGGTTGTCGTATTCCTGATAGGCGTAGGCAACCTCCACCTTCTTGGCAATCTTATCGCCGATCATCTGGCGGAAGGTTTCGTCCATGCTGCGCTTAATAACAAAAACAACCTTGTCGAAGCCAGCCTCGATGGCATCGTGGATGGAATACTCCATCAGGATCTCGCCATTGGGGCCAATGCGGTCAATCTGCTTGTTGCCGCCGTAGCGGGAGCCCAGGCCGGCAGCCATGATGAGCAGTGTGGTGTTCATGGGATTTCCTCCTTTGTTTTATGCCTCCATGGGCGGGTTTTGCGTATCGTCCTGGATGGCAGTGGTATCAAAGCCTTGGGTGCTGTCCCGCTTGAAGAATACCGTCAGGGTGCGGAAGATCAGCTTCACATCCAGCCAGATGGAAAAGCTCTCGATGTACATCAGGTCCAGCATCAGCTTATCCTCTGGGGTGGTATTGTAGCGGCCCTCAATCTGCGCATAGCCGGTCAGGCCGGCCTTCATCTTCTCCCGGTAGGCAAAGGCGGGGAGATCCATCTTGTACTTGCGCACATTTTCCAGCATTTCGGGCCTGGGACCCACCAGGGTCATGTCGCCAATGAGAATATTCCAAAACTGGGGCAGCTCGTCCAGGCGGCAGCGGCGGAGCAGCTTGCCCACCCGGGTGATGCGGGGATCGCCCCTGGTGGCGGACATCTGGGGAAAGGTGCCATCGCTGTCCATGCGCATGGTGCGGAACTTGCGGATGACAAATTCCTTTCCGCCAATGGTCATGCGCCGCTGGTAGAACAGCACAGGGCCGTTGTCCTCCAGGTGGACAGCCAGGGCGATGAGGGCCATGACAGGGGCAAGCACCAGCAGCACCGCAAAGGAAATGCCAATGTCCATCACCCGCTTGATAATCCGCTGGCTCAGGGTCATTTTGGCATAGGTCATTTCCAGGAAGGGAGCATCGTCCACCACGGTCTGGGTGGCGTTGGAAAGCATAATGTCCTGCAGCTGGGCCCGGCACAGCACATCCCTGTGCCGCTCGTAGCAAACGTTCAGCAGTTCCATCTTGGCCTGGCTGGGCAGGGCACCCAGGAACACCACCTCCGCATGGTCAATGGCCTTGCGTATCCGCGGGTCGTTCCACATGATAATACGCTCCACTTGCCACTGCAGGCGGTATACGCCAATTTTCTGCAGCAGGCCTTCCTTTTCCCCGGGGCTGCCCAGCACCAGCAGGCAGCGCTTGGGCGGGTTGATGGTGAAATAGAAGTTATTTCCCAGCCGTACCCAGAAGATAATAAGGGTAACCTGCAGCACCATGCACAGTGCCAGCCAGGGAAGATCCTGCCCGAAAAGCCGCAGAGAATCGTTGGCATTCTCGTTGGTGTTCATAATCTGCAGCTGGATATAGGTCACCACATCGGTGGTCAGGGTGGCCAGGGACATGGAGGAGATGATGGGCTTGCTCTTCTTTTTGCCCACGGCATAGCCGCCATACACGGCATGCATGGCAAGGCTCATGGCGATGTAGGTCAGCGCCATGGTGGCCAGGGTGCGGCTCAGGTGGCGAATTTGCCAGTTGTTGATCGCCATCAGCCCGAAAAAGAACAGCGCCAGCACACCATAGATAAACAGGCGCAAAAGCCCTGTGAGTATCTCTGTCTTGTGCCGCTTCCAGGCCTTTGTCAGCTTGTTCATGGCTGGTACAAGTGCCATCCTTTCCTCTTGTATAGGTTTGGGTCAATGATACCATGGTACACAGGAAGTGTCAAGAAAATTGGAAGGATATGCCATATCTGTCGTCACTTGACGGAATTCAGCAGCCCGTCGTCAATCTTGCCCCAGGCGCCGCTGCCGCTGCCCTGGCACTTGACATACACGCCCACGGCAACCTGGTCACCCTCGTTGCAGGCAAAGGCCGGGGTGACGGCGGTATCCCAGCTGCCATAGGAGGTAACGCCCATGGGCGCGGTGGCAACCATTTCGCCGTTGACCTTCACATAGGCGTAAATATCCGTTTCGCCGGCATCGCCGCCCATGATGGAAATGGTGAAGGCATACTGCCCGGCAGGCAGGTTATACACATGCTGCTCCAGGGTGAACTCCACGCTGTTCTGCGCAGCCGACCAGAAGTGCATGTGCCGGGTGCCAGTGAGGGAATCGGTTTTCTTGTCCTCGATGTACAGCTCATCGGCGTGGGCCAGGTCGGTAATGCACCAGGCGGAGGAATTCTCCTCAAAGCTGTAGTCCTGCAGGTAGTTGAATTCCACCATGGAAATGTAGCACCGGGCCTCCATGCCGCCGGCAGTGCCTGTGATGGTATACTGCTGCACGCCGCCCCGGTGCATGGCCTCGTCCATATCCGGGGTGAAGTTCCACGCAACGGGCAGGGCCTGCTTGCTGCCGTCGGTCATCACGGCGTTCACCGTGTCCGGCAGGGTGATGGGTGCGTTCAGATCGCAGGTCAGGGATACATCCTCCAGGGCATCGGCGGTCAGGGGCAGCCGGTTGCCGGTGCGCATCAGCCGGAACACCTTCAGGGATTCCAGGGGATGGCCCGTGGCGTCAAAAAGGGCCTGGTTGTCCACAGCGCAGCCGCCGTAATATTTGCCCGCATCCGCCGGGTCGTACCCGGAGGCGTTGCTGGAGGCCCAGCCGGAGCCGTACTTCTCCCACAGGGCGCTGTTTTCCTCAAAGGAGGCGCCGCCCACGGTGATCCAGGTGCCTTCCCAGTACACCACGCCAATGCCGTTCACCGTATCGTTGACGATGGCGTTGGTCAGCGCCCGCAGGTGATTGGCCTGGCCCTGAACGGTGAAGGGATAGTCCTTCACCACGCTGCCGCCGTCCCCGATGGTGTTGGCGCTGAAGTCCGTGTCCTCGCCGGTGTAGGCATAGGAGGTTTCCATGACCATCACCTTTTTGCCATAGCTGCGGGCAATGCTGGAAAGGGTGTCCGTCAGGTTTTTGAGGCTGCCGTGCCAGTAGGGATAGTAGGAGGAAGCGAACACATCGTAATCCACCTGATAGTAGTCCAGCTTTTTGGCATAGGTATCATAGCTGCCGGTCTTTTCCGGGTTGGCAAAGTGCAGCGCCACCAGCGCATCGGGGAAAACCTCCCGCACGGCCCTGGCGCCGGCCTGCATCAGGTATTGGATGTTGAACCAGATCTTTTCCCCGCACAGGTACCCGTTGGTTTCGTTGCCAATTTGAACCATGCCCACATCCACGCCGGCATCCTTCAGCCGGGTCAGGCAGTCCCGGGTGAACTGATAGACCGCCTCGGTCTTTTCTTCAATCTCCATGCCTTTCCAGGCCTTGGGCACCATTTGCTTGCCCGGATCGGCCCAGAAATCGGAATAATGGAAGTCCACCAGCAGCTTCATGCCGTATTGCGTGGCCCGCTGACCGATGGCGATGGCGTTGGCAATATCGCAGTTTCCGCCGCCATAGCCCAATCCATCGGAGGTATAGGGGTCGTTCCACACCCGGACGCGGATGTAGTTAATGCCCTGCTCTGCCAGCACGGCATACACATCCGCCTCCTGACCGCTGAAATCGTAATACTTCACGCCGCTGTTTTCCAGGGCAGGCACGCAGGAGGCATCCATGCCGAAAATGAAGTCCTCCGGCAGGTTTTCCACCTTTTCCACATACAGGCTGCTTTCCTCGCAGAAGGCCAGGGTGGGCAGCAGCAGCATCGCCAGCAAAAGGCACAGCATTTTCACGGGCATGTCCTCCTTATGGTTGATTCAAAAGCATCAGCGCGCAGGCAGCCGCCTGACCATCCTCCGCGTGCCGGGATGCAGCGCCGAAGAGCAGATAGCAGTCCTCATCCGGATAATGGATGGTTTCCCGGGCCACGCCGGTCTGTGTGGCGGCATTCCACACCTGGATGCCGTAGGGCACGCCCTCCAGCAGCAGGTCGGCCTGCTGCTGCAATGCTTCCGGCAGGGGAGCAAACCATTCCCGGTAGGTTTCCACATCCGCCGCAGTCACAATGTACAGGTCAGCCTGCTCAATCTCCTCGCTGCCCATCATGGCGTAGGCAAAGGGGCGCACCTGCACCGCCCGCACAGGGGCGCTGACGGCCTGCTCCATGGCGGTTGCCAGGCGGGTTTCCTCCGCAAGGGGCGCATCCACAAACAGGGTCACCTTTTCCGCCGCAGGAAGATCCGTCAGGGCGCTGAACACAAATCCCCACAGGAAAATGCACAGCATCAGCCACATGAGCATGGCGGGAATCAGGTCGAAAAACGGCTTGAGCTTTTTCATTCCAGCACCTCATAGGCGGTGATGTACCGCCGCACCGTCCACACCCGCAGCTTTTTTCCCTGGGGCAGCTGCCCGGCAACCCCGGCGCTGACGTTCACGGGCAGGCCGCCCTCATCAGTGTGCAGGGTGGCCTTGTGCACGGTGATGCTCTTGGGTATGCGGAAGGTCTCCCGGCGAAGCTCCAGGGTGCCCTCGTACAGCTCCGCCTGGGCAGCCAGCATGCCCAGCATGTGGGTGGCCTGGGCCTTGGCAGGCGCATAAACGAAATACAAAACCAGCATGGCTGCCCAGCCCGCCAGGGTGAAAAGGGCAATATCCGCCAGCAAAAGGGTTCGGGCATTGGCAGTGGTCAGCCGGGTGCAGAGAAAGATGCACACCGCCAGCGCGGCAGCCATCAGCCCCAGGGAAATCCCCAGGCTCACCCTGGCCCGGCGCTGAAAACGGCAGGCGGCCTCTTGGGTATACAATCGAACCATATGATCTTCCTTCCTTTGCAGGTATTATAGCATATTTCCGCACCCTTGACAAGCAAGGCGTTTCGTGCGATATTGTAGCTATCAATCCAAAGAAAGAGGTACAATGCATGAGGCGTTTTCTGTGTGCGCTGCTGGCGCTGCTGATGCTCTTTTCCGCCGCCCTGGCAGAGGACATTCCGTTTGTCCCAAGCTTCCCCCTGAACGAAAACGGCGAAGCCATCGTCAGCAATGTTCCTTTTGCCGGCAACTGGCAGGTGGAGGACAACAACCGGGTGTTTTACGAGATTTTCGTCGGCTCCTTTTCCGATTCCAACGGTGACGGCGTCGGCGACCTGCGGGGGATCATCAACCGGATGGACTACCTGAACAGCGGCGACCCCACCTCCGGCATCGGCCTGGGGGTGGAAGGCCTGTGGCTGACCCCCATTTTCACCTCCCCGTCCTACCACAAGTACGATGTGGCGAACTACTACGAGATCGACCCCCAGTTCGGCACCATGGAGGATCTGCAGGAGCTGATTGACCTGTGCCACCAGCGGGGTGTGAAGGTGATCCTTGACCTGCCCATCAACCACACCAGCACAGAGAACCAGTGGTTCAAGAACTTTACTGCCTCCCACCTGATGCAGAACGACCGCAATGCCTGTTACGATTTCTACACCTGGCTGGAGGATGGTGACACCCTGCCTGCCGGGCGGCACTTTGCCCGTGTGGCTGGGCGCACCCTGCTCTACGAGGCGAATTTTTCCGATGACATGCCCGAGCTGAACTTTGACAACGAAGCCGTGCGGCAGGCCGTGCTGGACGTGGCGAAATTCTACCTGGACATGGGAATCGATGGCTTCCGGTTCGATGCCGCCAAGTATATCTACTTTGGGGATAACGCCCAAAGCGCAGCCTTCTGGCAGTGGTACCTGGGCGAGCTTCGCCAGCTGAAGGCAGACGTGTACACCGTGGCGGAGGTCTGGGACGGTGACGGGGTTGTTGACCAGTACCTGCCTGCCACCAGCTGCTTCAACTTCACCGCCAGCCAGACGGCGGGCATCATTGCCGAAACCGCCAAGGGCGGCGACGTCAACCGGTTGACCGCCTATGTGGAAAGCTACCTGAACAACCTTTCTTCCAAGAGCGATGTGGCGCTGGGCACCCTGTTCATCTCCAACCACGATATGGACAGGGCCGCCGGCTACCTGCCCGTGGCCAGCGGCTTCATGAAGGTGGCCGCCAGCCTGTACCTGCTTTCCCCCGGCTCGCCCTTCATCTACTATGGTGAGGAAATCGGCCTGCGGGGTTCCCGTGGCGGCAGCAATACCGATGCCAACCGCCGCCTGGCCATGGTGTGGGGCGATGATGACACCATTGCCGACCCGGCGGGCGCCACCTATACCAAGCAGACCAAGGAAGGCGTGGCCCATCAGATTTCCAAGGGAAGCAGCCTGCTGACCCATTACAAGCAGCTTTTGATGATCCGCCGGGCCAATCCGGAAATCGCCCGGGGCGAATACAAGGCACTGGCCTTCACCGGCACCAGGGTGGGCGGCTTTACTTCCACATGGAACGGCAGCACCGTGGCGGTAATCCACAACACCACCGACAAGGAACAGACCGTTGACCTGTCCGCCGTGACGGACATGGCCTTCACCACCCTTTCCGCCTTTGCCGGCAATGGTCAGGCCTCCCTGGAGGGCACCCTGCTGACCCTGGGGCCCCAGACCAGCGCCGTTGTGCGGTAATTCGGCAAAAGCTCCCACAATCCCTTAAAGGGTAGGACATTCCCTGCGGCGAATCCTTCACCGAAGGGAGCGGAGCAAATGCGATGCGTGATTCTTTCCGCCAGCCTGGCCCAGGGCCGGCGCTGGCTGATGGACGTGGAAAACCGTGGCGAGTGCTGGCACGGTCAGGTATGCCTGACGGCGGCAGAGGCTTATCAGGCCATGCAGGAAGCCTATGCGGAGGTGTGCCTGCTGTGCCCCGGCCCGGAAGCCGCCCTGCTGGCCCGGCTTTTGTCGGAACGCCCGCTGCTTTCGCCGCCCTGGGTCATCCGCCCGGGCGAAAAGCTGCCCACCGGCCTGCCGCCCGGGGTGCTGCTGAGCCTGGAGCGCCTCACCTGCCTGGCCCGCGGGCTGCTGCGGGCACTGACAGCCAATCAGACCCTGCGGGCGGCGGACTTCCTGCCGGACATGGCGGCGCTGGCTGTGGCGCATCCGCCCCTGATGGAAAACCTGCACGCCCGGCTGTATCCCCTGGTGGCAAGGCGCCACAGCATGACCCCCGCCGCTGTGGAGCGCAGCCTGCGCACCCTGGTGGAATCCACCTGGAGCCATGGCGAGCTGGCTGCCCTGGAGCGGTTCTTCGGCTGCTCGGTGGATCCGGAAAAGGGCAAGCCCACCAACAAGGAATTCCTCTGCCGCCTGCAGGAGCGCCTGACCCTGGCGGGCCGCCGCCTTGTGTGATGGGTGGGTGATGAGCAAATGAACAGACTGTAACATTTCATTTTTTCCAGTTGCACAAAGGGTCAAATCGTGTCATAATAGACAAAGCTACGCGCCTGATGGGCGCTGTGGAAGTGTAAGGAGGTTACCCCCATGAACAAGACAACCAAGTGGATCATTGCAGCAGTGCTGGCCATCGCGCTGATTGTGGCTGCTGTTGTGATCTTCACCGGCGGACAGAAGGACCAGCAGAATCCCGCCCTGGTGACCAGCAATACTGCCCCCAACACGGTCTCCACCGATGCACCTGCTGAAGCACCTGCCGAGGCCACCCAGGAGGTTCCCGCCCAGGAAACCGCCACCGATGAGCCCGCCGCCGATGCTGCCTCTGCCGATGCCACTGCCGACCCCAAGGCCGTGATGGTCACCGTGAACGGCAGCGACATCCTGCAGGAGGACATCGACCAGATCTATGCCAACATGACTGCTGCCTATGCCCAGTATGGCTACGACACCAGCGATGAAAGCTTCGCCGCCGCCATGCAGGCCTATGCCCTGGAGTATGCCGTGCAGCTGGAGCTGATGGAACAGAAAGCCGTTGAAAAGGGCTTTGACCAGTTCACCGACGAGGAAAAGGCGGAAATCGAAAAGGACAACGCCGAAAACTGGGCCAGCATTGTGGATATGTACGTCAGCTATTACGGCGGCGTGACCGAGGAATCCACCGAGGATGAGAAGGCCGCTGCCCGGGTGTCCGTGCTGGCCATGCTGGAGGGCATGGGCTACACCGAGGCCGTTCTGCTGGAGGACGCCATGAACAGCGCCAAGCTGGACAAGGTGCAGGCCATGATGGTGGAAGGCGCCACCGTGACCGATGAAGAGGTCAAGGCCCTGTTCGACCAGCAGGTGGCGGCTGATGAAGCCTCCTACAAGGACAATGTGGCCATGTATGAATACATGACCCAGTACTATGGCCAGACCTCTTATTATACCCCCGCAGGCTACCGGGGCATTACCCATATCCTGCTGGATGTGGACGAACAGCTGCTGAGCAACTATCAGACCCTGTCCGCCAAGCTGGAGGAGCAGCAGGAGGCCGAGGAAACCACCGCTGACCCTGCCCAGTCCCCCGCCGCCGACACCACTGCCGAGCCGGAAACCCCTGTGACCCAGGCCGATGTGGATGCAGCCTGCAAGGCCATTCTGGATTCCGTCCAGCCCACCATTGATGAGATCAACCAGAAGCTGGCGGACGGCGCTGCCTTTGCCAACCTGGTAGCCGAATATGGCACCGACCCGGGCATGCAGCAGGAGCCCAACAAGACCAACGGCTACAGCGTGCACATGGATTCCATCCTGTGGGATCCCGCCTTTGTGAAGGCGGCCTTCTCCGTGAATAACGTGGGCGATGTGGCTGAGCCTGTGGTGGGCAGCTACGGCGTGCACATTGTGCAGTACACCCGTGACGTGCCCGCCGGCGCCGTGGAATACACCGCCGACATTCAGTCCGCCCTTCACGAGGAAGCCTTGAGCCAGAAGGAAAACGAGCTTTTCACCGCCACCATGGAAACCTGGATGAACGAGGCCAGCGTGACCTACGCCGCCGAAGCCCAGGCCATGCTGGATGCCGTGAAAACCGAGGAATAACGCAAAACAGCAAAGCGCCATGCTCCATCGCCGGAGCATGGCGCTTTTGCGTTGAATGACTTCCCTGACCGCACAGCGGGCGAACACGGTTCGCCCGTCTGCCGCATGGTCTGTGGAGGGCCAATTCGCTCAGTTCGCTTTTTGCTGCCACTGGCAGCAGTCGCATCGCTCACCTCCCGGAGGGAGGCTTTCCACCTCATCAGTCCCTTCGGGACAGCTTCCCCTCCAGGGGAAGCCATGGTGCCTGGCCATGCACCAGCCCACAAACCTGCGCACAAAGCGCGAGCCACATGCCGCGCGCAAGGTACCCCAAACCTCCAAAACGACCAACGCGTCCCTGATCGCCCCCGCGGGGAACGGAAGGCCGCGCTGCCAGTGGCAGATGAAGCGGCCTGGAGTTCCAATGAGGCACAGAGTTCAGACAGCTTTTGCTGGATGAACGACAATGCCGAATTGTGAGGTTGCTACCCATTGCCTTGCGGGGGAAAGGGGGTCCGGGGCCGCTACGCCGCGGTACAGTATTAGCGGCCCCGGTCGCTCTTTGGTTCTTTCTCGCGAGAGAGAAAGAACATCCCCTGCACACAGCCTGTGTGCTAAATGTGCACCCTACGGGCCTGCCGGCCCCGTTACAGCACCATCACCAGCGTGCCGGCGCCAATCAGCAAGCAGCCAATCAACGACTTGGTGTTGAACTGCTCGTGCAAGAACAGGAAGGCGAAAACCAGCGTTAGCACCACGCTGAGCTTGTCGATGGGCACCACCTTAGAGGCTTCGCCCAGCTGCAGGGCCTTGTAATAGCACAGCCAGGAGATGCCCGTGGCCGCGCCGGAAAGAATGAGGAACAGCCAACTTTTCCGGCTGATTTCCGCCAGGCCGCTTTGGGCGTGGGTCAAAAACACCATGCCCCAGGCCATGACCACCACCACCATGGTGCGGATGGCGGTAGCCAGGTTGGAATTCACGCCATCAATGCCGATTTTTGCCAGGATGGACGTCAGCGCAGCAAACACCGCCGACAGCAGTGCCAGAACAAACCACATGCAAAGGCCCCCTTGAGGAATCGCTTTTTCGGCATTATGATAGCGCTGCAAAAATAGGCTGTCAAGGGGGCAAGAAAGCGGCGCACCTTTCGATGCGCCGCAGCTTTGTTATGTCTTACGCCCAGGGATTCTCGGTGGGATAGGGCAGGGACTTGGGCTGGTTGTAGGCAATGTCCTTCACGCCCAGGTACTTCAGCACTTCGAACAGCTGCTTTGCGCAGTGGGCGAAGGCCACGGCACCGTGGTGGGGATAGCCCTTCTGCACCAGCACATGGCGGTAGAAGCGATCCATCTCCTTGATGGCGAAAATGCCGATGCCGCCAAAGGACTGGGTGGCCACGGGCAGGATCTCGCCTTCAGCGATGTAGGAGCGCAGGTCGCCGTTGGAATCGCACTGCAGGCGGTAGAAGGTCACTTCGCCGGGAGCAATGTCGCCCTCCAGGGTGCCGCGGGTGAAATCCGGCTCGGAGCCGGCAGGCTCCAGCAGGCGGTGCTGGATCAGCTGATACTTCACAGCACGGTCGGCGCACATCTTGCAGGAGGGGGTGTTGCCGCAGTGGAAGCCCATGAAGGTTTCGTGCAGGCGATAGTCAAACTTGCCCTTGATGTCCTTGTCGTAGATGTACTCGGGCACGGAGTTGTTGATGTCCAGCAGGGTCACAGCGTCGCCGGTGATGCAGGCGCCGATGTACTCGGACACAGCGCCGTAGATATCCACCTCGCAGGCCACAGGAATGCCGCGGGCCGCCAGGCGGGAGTTCACATAGCAGGGTTCAAAGCCAAACTGGGAGGGGAAGGCAGGCCAGCACTTGTCGGCAAACACCACATACTTCCGGGCGCCCTTGTGGTTCTCGGCCCAGTCCAGCAGCGTCAGCTCAAACTGCGCCATGCGTTCGCACAGCTCGGGATAATACTTGCCTTCGCCCATTTCCTTGGCCATATCCTCGCACACGGCGGGGATGCGGGCATCGCCGGCATGCTCCTTGTAGGAAACCAGCAGATCCAGCTCGGAATTCTCCTCAATTTCGATGCCCAGCTCGTACAGGCCCTTGATGGGGGCGTTGCAGGCAAAGAAGTCCTGGGGACGGGGACCAAAGGTGATGACCTTCAGGTTCTTCACGCCGATGATGGCGCGGGCGATGGGCACAAACTCGATAATCTTGTCCGCCAGCTCCTCGGCATTGCCCACGGGATACTCGGGGATATAACCCTTCAGGTGGCGCATGCCCAGGTTGTAGGAGCAGTTCAGCATGCCGCAGTAGGCATCGCCGCGGCCGTTGATCATGTCGCCATCGCCCTCGGCAGCGGCCACAAACATGCAGGGCCCGTCGAAATACTTGGCGATCAGGGTCTCGGGGGTTTCGGGGCCAAAGTTGCCCAGGAACACCACGCAGGCGTTGCACTCGTTGGCCTTCAGTTCCTCAACGGCCTTGAGCATATCCTTCTCGTTCTCAACGGTGGTCTTGATCTCAACGATCTCCAGGTTCTTCTGGCCGCACTTGGCAGCGATGGCAGCCCGGCGCTTCTCGCTCAGGTTAATGGGGAAGCAGTCGCGGGAAACGGCAACCAGGCCCAGCTTGACCTCAGGAATGTTTGCCATAGGTAGTCCCTCCTAATTGTTGCTGTACCATTTGGCACAGATGGTATCTCTTTTTACAGAATAGCACGTTATTCGTCATCCGTCAACTCAAACTTGATACGTTGCTGCCCATTTTTTGCTCTCTTCATCCTATGGACAAACTGCGGCGTTTATGCTATACCATACAGTGCAAGTTATGAAGACAAAGGAGCCATTTGCTATGCCGTGGAAGCGCCGGGCAAGCCAGGAGAACAGCATTACCCAGGGGGTCATCTGGCAGCAGCTGCTGATTTTCTTCTTTCCCATTCTGCTGGGCTCGTTTTTCCAGATGATGTACAACACCGTGGATGCGGTGATTGTGGGCAAATTTGTGGGCAAGGAGGCTCTGGCGGCGGTGGGCGGCGCCACGGGGGCGCTGATCAACCTGATTGTGGGGTTCTTCGTGGGCCTGTCCTCCGGCGCAACGGTGATTCTTTCCCAGTTCTTCGGTGCCAGGCAGGAGCAGGAGGCCTCCGAAACGGTGCACACCGCAGCTGCCCTGGCCCTGGTGTGCGGCCTGCTGCTGACGGTGGCGGGGTATATCCTCTCGCCCACCATGCTCCGGTGGATGGACACCCCGGCGGAAATCTTTGATGCTGCGGTGACCTACATCCGCATTTACTTCATAGGCATGCTGCCCTCCCTGGTGTACAACATCGGCTCCGGCCTTTTGCGGGCGGTGGGGGATTCCAGAAGGCCGCTGTACTTCCTCATTGCCGCCTGCCTGACCAACATTGTGCTGGATGTGCTGCTGGTGGTGGGCTTTGAAATGGGCGTAGCCGGTGCGGCCTGGGCCACCATCCTCTCTCAGCTGGTCAGCGCGGTGCTGGTGGTGATTGTGCTGGTGCGCAGCCATGCCTGCTACCGGCTGAATGTGCGCAAGATCCGCTTTCACCCGCATATCCTCAGCCGCATTGTGCAGATTGGCCTGCCAGCCGGCCTGCAAAGCGTGATGTACTCCCTTTCCAATGTGATTATCCAGGCCTCCATGAACGCCTTCGGCACGGATGTGCTGGCAGCCTGGACGGCCTATGGCAAGCTGGACGGCCTTTTCTGGATGATTGTCAGCGCCTTTGGCGTGTCCATCACCACCTTTGTGGGCCAGAACTTCGGCGCCCGGCAGTACGACAGGGTGCGCCGCTCGGTGAAGGTGTGCCTGGGCATGGCCTTTGCCTCCACGGTGATCATCAGCACCCTGTACCTGCTGGTGGGGGAGCACCTGTACCGGCTTTTCTCCGACGACGATGCCGTGATTGCCTACGGCATGGACATCCTGAACCTGCTGGTGCCCACCTATGTGCTGTACCTGTGCATTGAAATTCTTTCCGGCGCGGTGCGCGGCGCAGGCGATTCGCTGATCCCCACCCTGATCACCCTGTTTGGGGTGTGCCTGCTGCGTGTGGGCTGGCTGTGGTGGGTGGCGCCGGGCATAGGCACGGTTTCCGCGGTGCTGGTCAGCTATCCCATCACCTGGGCGCTGACCTCCGGGCTGTTCATCCTGTACTA
>CAYMOM010000027.1:0-19610 GCA_964391995.1 uncultured Faecalibacterium sp. | reverse complement strand
GAGAACGAATACACCGTGACCTTCGATGTGGACGGCACCATCACCACCGCAACTGTGAAGCACGGTGAAACCGCCACCCAGCCTGCCGACCCCGTGAAGGAAAGCAGCACCTTCGCCGGCTGGTACAACGGCGAAACGGCGTATGACTTCACTGCGCCTGTCACCGCTGACATGACCCTGGTAGCCAAGTGGGCAGAGAACGAATACACCGTGACCTTCGATGTGGACGGCACCATCACCACCGCAACTGTGAAGCACGGTGAAACCGCCACCCAGCCTGCCGACCCCGTGAAGGAAAGCAGCACCTTCGCCGGCTGGTACAACGGCGAAACGGCGTATGACTTCACTGCGCCTGTCACTGCTGACATGACTTTGGTAGCCAAGTGGGCGGAGAACGAATACACCGTGACCTTCGATGTGGACGGCACCAAGACGCCTGTGAAGGTGAAGCACGGCAAGACGGTTGACCGGCCCGAGGATCCCAGCAAGACGGAATATGTCTTCGCCGGCTGGTACAACGGCACCGGCGAGTACGACTTCACCCTGCCTGTCACCGCCAGCCTGACCCTGACCGCCAGGTGGATTGAGGCGGAAGCGCCGATGATTGTCAACCTGACGGACGGCAAAACCTACTGCGGCCCGGTGACCTTCAGCGTGAAGGCTGAGGCCATGGCCCGGAGCATGGGTGAAGCCTCCGTAACCGTAAACGGCAAGGAGCTGGCCCCCAACAGGGACGGTACCTACACCCTGCAGCCTGCTGAAGGCCCGCAGCTGGTGGTTGCCACCAACGAGGCCGGCAAGATCGCAAAGGCTACCGTAACGGTAAACGCCGGTCACACCGGCGGCAAGGCCACCTGCACCAGCCAGGCTGCCTGCCAGGTGTGCGGCACGGCCTACGGCAAGGAGGATCCCGCCAGCCACAGCGCTCTGGCCCATGTTCCGGCTAAGGCGGCTACATCCGCCGAGACCGGCACCAGCGAGCACTGGTACTGCAAGGCCTGCGACAAATACTTTGCCGATGCGGCAGGTGCCAAGGAAATTGCCCGGGAGGATACCATCATTCCCGCGCAGCCCGATGTGCCTAAAACCGGCGATGCCGCGCCCCTGATGCTGTGGGCCAGCCTGCTGGCCCTGGGCACGGGCGCCATGCTGATGCTGCGCCGCCGCCGCAACCTGTAACCTGAACACAAGAACGCCCCGCACGGCAGATGTGAAAGCCGTGCGGGGCTGATGTGTTTTTGGCTGCTTTTGTATCGGCTTTTTACTTCATGAACCAGGTGCTGATGTAGCCGGTGGTGCCCTCCACATCCACCTTGCACCAGTCGGTGCCGTGCTCCAGCACCGTCACCTTGGTGCCCACGGGTACCGTGCGGAGAATGGCACCCTTCAGGCTGGGGGCGGAGCGGAAATTGACGATCTTGCCGCCGTTCACGTTGATGAGGGTTGCGGTATAGGGCTTGGCGGCGGCGCTTTCCTCCGTCACCTTCAGGAATTTCGCCATCATGTAGCCCACCTTGCCGTCCTCCACCTGCACCTTATGCCAGGTGCTGCCGCCTTCCAGGATGGTCACCTTCATGCCGTTGCGATAGTAGGACAGAACCTTTGCATCCAGGGAGGCCTCCTGCCGCAGGTTCAGCACCTGGGTGGCCTTGGGGTTATTCACCAGGGCAATTTTGCCCACGGGGGAAGCGCTCTCCTGAACGAAGTGCAGGTACTGGGTGGCCATGAAGCCTTCCCGGCCTTCCACGGCAACCCGGCTCCAGGTTTTGCCCTTCTGCAGCACGGTAACCTCGGCGCCAGGCTTGTAGCTGGTGATGATTTTCCCATCCATGCCCGGCTCCTCCCGCAGGTTCAGGCCGATGCCGGTGTTGGTGCGCACGGTGGCGGCGGTGCTGCCGGCAGCGGTGGAAAGGTACTTGGCCATCATGTAGCCGGTCTGTCCGCCCACCTCCACCTTGTGCCACTGGTCGCCGGTTTCCACAATCTCCACCAGGGTGCCTGTGGGGTATTGGCCCAGCACCTTGGCGGAAAGGGAAGCGGTTTCCCGCAGGTTCAGGGCGCCGCCCTTCACCAGGGCAGAGGGCGCGGCATCAGCCAGTGCCATCATGGGCGAAAGGGACAGGGCAGCTGCGGCGGTGATGCCCGCCAGCTTCTTCATGCTGTGTTTCATTGGGGTGTTCCTCCTTTGCTTTGTGTAAGCCCTGCGGCTTACACCCACATAACGCAGCAATTCCCCTGCCCCATGCAGGAAAAGCCTGGGAGGCGGCCTGAAAATGGGTAATGTTGGAAGCATCCGCGGCCCCAGGCCCGAAGCAGCCTTGGTCACCATGGAAAAAAGAAGCACCTCAATACAGGTGCTTCGGATGCAAATCAAAGGCGTTTGCGGTTTTGCAGGTTTTCCCACAGCTGACGGGTGGTCTGGCCCGGGTCAGGCCTGGAGGGTGCGGGCTTTTTCTGTTTGGGCCTGGGGGGTGGCACCCTTTCGGCATGGCCTGCCAGGGTCTGCTCCCAGTCCAGGCGGCGCTGGGCAATATCCGCCAGGAGCAGCAGCAGTGCCAGGCCCACCAGCACCGGGGTGAGCGAATGCCTGGCCCGGGCGGCGCTGGGTGGAAAGGCCATCAGCGCCGCCGGATCGGCAACGGCCTGACCGCCGGTGTCACGGCTCAGGGATTCCAGGGCGCCCCGGTCGGTTGCCCGCAGGTCGTATTCCCGGGCGTAGGGCAGCACGGCGCCGCCTTCCAGCAGGGTGGTATCGCCGGAGATCACCTGCATGGCGTAGGCACCGGGGGCGGTGCTGCTCCAGGGTGCGGTGAAGGCGGTGGGGGAAACCTGCTCCAGGGTCAGGGTGGAGGACTGACCATCCGGGGCCAGAATGCGAACCTGCACGCCGGCGTTTTCGGCGGCATGGGGCGCGGTGTAGGTCAGCAGGCCATCCTGGAAGGCAAGGTCGCCGTTCTGGCTCCAGGTGGGCAGCACATGGGAAACAATGCCGCCAAAGAAGGCCGCAGCGCTGTCCCACTGGAGATAGGCACTGCTCCACCCGCCCTGGACATCGCTGGTCCAGCAGGCTACCCTGCCGGCGCCATACTGCCACCAGGCCAGGATGGGCTCCTCCCTGTCGCTGGCCAGGGAAACCGTGGCCAGGGGCTTTTCCGTGGTGGTCAGGTAGCCTGCCAGCTGGGGAAAGCCGGGGAAATCCGTCATGCTTTCATCGGTGACCACCGGGGTGAAGGTGCGGTTCTGCACATAGGTCTGGGCGGCGATCAGCGTTTCCTTGGTGAAAATTTTCGGCACATTGTCAAATTCCGCCGCCGCATAGGCCCTGCCGCCGCCCGGTTCCGCCAGACGGAGCATGGTGGCAATGTCCGCTCCGGTGCCAATAGCCACAGCGGTCAGGGTGATGTCCTGCCGGGCCATTTCCTCCACCAGGCTTTCGTAGCCCTGGTCGCCGGATTCGCCATCGGTAAGGAAAATCACATGCTTGTGCTGAGCCTGGGTGTTTGTCAGGGCGTCCAGGGCCATGGCGAGGGGCGTGTAAAAGGCGGTGCCGCCGCCGGGACGGATGCTGCCCACCTGCTCCTGCATGGAGGCCAGGTCGGTCACCTGGGTCATGGGCAAGGCCCACTTGCCATGGTCGTCAAAGGCAATCACCCCTGCGGTGTCCTGCTGGGTCAGCACTTCCAGGGCGCGGCAGGCGGCCTCTTTAGCCACATCCAGCCGGGTCACACCATACTGGCCGGAGGTCATGGAGCCGGATTTGTCAATCACCAGCACCAGGGCGGTGGAGGGCAGGTTCAGCTTGTTTTTCACATCGATGGTAACGGGCAGCATATCCTCCAGGGCGCTGCCCCGGTAGCCGCCCAGGGCATAGCTGCTGTCCCCGCCAAAGACAGCCACACCCCGGCCCAGCTCCCTGGCGGCAGCCACCAGTGCGGAGGTCTGCGCCTCCGTGAGGGTATCGGCGTCCACGTTCACCAGGGCAATGGCCTGCCATGCCATGTAATCTGTGCTGGCGGAGGGCAGGGCGGCGGCGGAAACCGTGGTTACCGCCATGCCGGAAGCCTCCAGCATTTTGCACAGCTCGGCGCCCTGGCCGGTGCAGCCCTCAGCCAGCAGCACGGCGGGCGAGCCGGATATGGCCACATAGGCGCCCAGCCTGTCGTTGCGGGAATTTTCATCCCCGGGGAACAGCACCTGCGCTTCGTAGGTCACCACGCCGGCTGAGGAAGCATCCGCCTGAAAGGCAAAGGTGTTCTCTCCCCGGCGCAGGGTGACCTGCCGGCTGGCGGCAGCGGTGCCGTTTTCCAGCAGGAGCAGGGTGGCGGCGCCCTCGGCGGTGCTGTGAACGGTGACCGTCAGGTTCAGCTGCTGGCCCTGATAGGCCGTGGAGGGCAGCGCCACCTGGGTGACCTGGGCATCCGCCTGCACCCGGGACGGCACCAGCAGGGTGTTGACGGCAATGCCCCGGGCCTGCAGGTCGCTTGCGCTGACGGGATCCACCAGGCCATCGCTGATAACGCCTATGCCGCCGGAAACGTCCGAGGGCAGCAGCGCGCCAGCCAGCTGCAGCGCCTGGCCCAGGTTGGAGGCGGAGGTGCTGACAGCCGTCTGCACCCCGGAAAAAACCGGGGACGCGGTGAGGGGAACCTCCACCATGGCATTTTCACCATACACAATAACGCCGGCCTGGGTGCCTTCCTCCAGGCTGTCCAGGGCCTTTTGCACCAGGGCGGAGGTTTCCGGCATGGAGCCGGAGGCATCCACCACCAGCCAGGCAGCCTTGCCCTGGGCGGGTGAAAGCACGCTGGCACCGCTGAGGGCAAGCACCATCAGCATCACCAGCGCCTGGTGGAGCGCATGGGAAAGCCGGGCCGTCCGGCTGCGGGCGGGCCAGCGCCGGGCCAGCAGGTACACGGCGGCGCACAGGGGCAGCAGAAGCAGCAGCCACAGGGGCTGGGAAAGCTCAAAGGCCACGGCGGCTCACCCCCCATTCCAGCAAAATCAGCAAAAGGAAACACCCCGCCAGCCAGGGTACCAGGCTGGTATCGCCGCCAAGGCCTGCGCTGCCGCCCCGGGCAGTAACACTGGGGGCGGTTTGGCGCACATCGCTTTCCGCCAGGGGAATGGCTGGCCCGGTGGGCAGGTCAAGGCCGGCAGCGCTTTCCGGCAGAAGGCTTGCCAGCACGTTCTGCACCAGGATGGGGAAATCATACTTCATGGGCAGGTTGGTGTCGTTCAGGTCAAAGCCCAGGGCCGCCACACCTTCGCCGGCGGCAAGAATGCAGCGCCCGTCCAGGGACACAAGGGCCTTGCCGCCCTCCAGGGCCACGCAGCTGCGGGCTGCCACATCCTGCAGGGAAAGCCCACGGGTGAAGGCATGCTCGCCTTCCAGCTGCATGCTGCCCTGGGGCACAAAGCCTTCGCCGGGGATGATCTGCTGCTGGCCCGGCACCCGGGAAAGGAACAGTGCACCCTTTTCTTCATATACATACAAGTCGGCGGCAATGCTTTCGGGGGTATCGGTTTTCACCAGGCGCAGGTTTTCCCGCAGGGACATGGCATATTCCAGAAAAATGCTGGTTTCCCCGCACATGGCTACGGTGGCAGGGGGCGTTCCGGGCACAAAGGTCATGGCGTTGTCGGCTTCCAGGGCGTCCGGTTCCTGCAGCACCACCCGGGCGTAGGCACATTCCGGCAGGGAAAAGCCCGCACCGGCGGAGGCATCCTCCTCCAGGCGGAGGGTTTTGGCATCGCACAGGGTTTCGCCGGCATAGCAGGCCAGGGTGACGGTGGCTTCTTTGCCATAATTCATCACCCGGGCATAGCCTTCGCCGTTCTCCACGGTGAAGGAAACCACTGCCCGGTTGTCCAGCCCCATGCTGGCGTTGTGGGCGGAAACGTCCTCCGGCGGCGTGTAGTTATCCGAAAAAACAATCATTTCCAGGCCGTTGGTTTCCCGCTGCATGGCCTGGGCCAGGGACACGGCGGCGGAAAGGTCTGCGCCGGTGCTGGTGGGCTGCAGGCCGGCAAGCACCTGGCGGGCGGCCTCCCTGTCGGTGGAGCGGGCCAGCAGCTGGTGGGTTTCCTCATCGGCGGTCAGGATGGTCAGCCCGTCATCCTTTCCCATGGAGGCAAGCATGCCCTGGGCAGCGCGGACGGCCTCCTCCAGCCGGGTTTGCCGGCCATCGGTGGCCTGCATGCTGGCGGACAGGTCGAAAATCATCACGGTTTCACCTGCCACACCGCCGGACAGCACCGGCTGCATCAGGATCAATACCAGCAGGGTGGCCATCAGCAGGTGCAAAAGCAGCAGCAGGCTGCGCTTCAGCCGCTGAAAGGGGCGGTTGGCTGCGGTGTCCTGCAGGGTTTGCTGCCACAGAAAGGTGCTGGGCACGGGCTTTTCCTGGTAGCGGCGCTTGAGCAGATACAGCAGGAGAATCACGCCCAGGGCAAGGAATCCCCAGGCAAAGCCGGGATATAAGAAGGTCATAGGCGGCTCCCGTTACAAGAGATTTGCGCCGGACAGCGCCGGCAGGAATGCTTCCTCAAAGGGCTGGCGGCCGTCCAGCAGCACATGGGCGGCGGCGTGGCGGCGGCACTCGGCCTGGCAGGTGTGGAGAAAGTTTTGCAGCGTTTGCTGATACTGGCGCAAAAGGGCAGCATCCGCCGTAATGTCCACAGGCGGCGCACTCTCGGCATCCAGCAGGCGCAGGGCGCCCTGAACCTCCGGGGCCATTTCAAAGGCGGACAGGGGCTGAAGCACCGCGGCCTCCTGCTTGCGGTATTTCAAAAGGGACAGGGCAGGCCCCAGACCGCCGGGGTGATAGCCGTCCGTCACCAGCAGGGAAAGGCCCCTGGGCAGGCGCTCCACGCTTTGCAGGGCATCCGCCGGGGAAACGCTGCCCGAAAAGGCTGCTGCTTCCAGAAACGCCGCCGCCTGTGGATAGGCCCTGCGCCCGGTGTACCAGGGGGAGGCGGTGTGCCCGGCACCCTGCAGGAGGATCACCTGCAGCCTGTCACCGCCGGACAGGGCCAGGTAGGCCAGGGCTTCCCCGGCCTGAATGGCCAGGCTGCCCTTTGCCGCCATGGAGGCGCTGGTGTCCAGGAAAAGGGTGATGGCGGATTCCTGTTCCTCGGCAAAGAGCTTCATAAACAGCTTGTCGAAGCGGGCATAGGCGTTCCAGTCCAGGCGGCGCACATCGTCCCCGGGGGCGTAAGGCCGGAAATCGGAAAACTCGGCGGAGGAGCCAAGGCTTCTGGAGTGCCGCGCACCGCCGGCGCCGCCCTGGGCCGGGTGGCGGATGGCCAGGCGCAGGGCATCCAGCCGGGAAAGAAAAGCATCGGTCAGCATGGGTGCTCCTTATCCGTGCAGGGTTTGCTGCACCAGCTGGGCAATGATGTCCTCCAGGCTCACGCCCTGGGTCACGGCCTCGAAATTCACAGCCAGGCGGTGGCGCAGGCAGGCGGGAGCCACAAAGCGCAGATCATCGAAGGAAACGTTGTACCGTCCCTGGCGCAGGGCCCGCACCCGGGCGGTGGACAGCATGGCCTGGGCGCCACGGGGGCTGGCGCCAAAGCGCAGGTACTTGCGGGTGATTTCCGGCGCGTCCGCCTGCTCCGGGTGGGTGGCGAGGATCAGCTTCAGGGCTGCCTGCTGCACGCTGGGGGCGATGGGCACCTGCCGGGCAATCTCCCGCAGGGCCAGGATGTCCTCACCGGTGGCTACAGGCTGGGCATGGGCGGGCTGCTCCTTCACCGTCAGGTTCATGATGGCGTCCAGCTCCTCCAGGGTGGGAAAAGGAACCACCACCTTGAACAGAAAGCGATCCAGCTGTGCCTCCGGCAGGGGGTAGGTGCCTTCCTGCTCAATGGGGTTCTGGGTGGCCAGCACAAAAAAGGGCTGGGGCAGCGCACGGGTTTCGCCGGAAACAGTCACGGCGTGCTCCTGCATGGCTTCCAGCAGGGCGGATTGGGTTTTGGGCGTGGCCCGGTTGATCTCATCCGCCAGGACAATGGAGGCAAACAGCGGCCCGGGCTGAAAACGGAAGGCGCTGCCCTCCTCGGTTTTCACCAGAATGCTGGTGCCTGTAACGTCTGCGGGCATCAGGTCCGGGGTGAACTGGATGCGGCTGAAGGGCAGCGCCAGCACCCTGGAAAGGCTGCGAACCAGGTGGGTCTTGCCCAGGCCGGGCACGCCCTCCAGCAGCACGTTACCGCCGGCAATCACCGCCAGCAGCAGGTGCTCCACCACTGCATCCTGGCCGATCATCTCCTTGGCAATTTCGGCCCTGATGTCCTCATACCGCGCTGCAAAGCGCTGGATATCCTGCTTGGTCTGCATGGTAACCTCCTATTCCGTCAATGCGGAAAAATAGTCTGCAACCCACTGACGTTCCTGCTGGGTCAGGCTTTGCGCTTCGGCAGCCTGGGCAGCAGCCTGGGCGTATTCCTGGGCCACCTGGGCGTAGGGCACGGTGCCATCCAGGCTGCCGGCACCCGGACCCAGATCCATCTCCATGGATGCGCCCTCGCCCTTGGGGCCTTGGGCAGCAAAGCTGCTTTCCTGGGCGTCCAGGCGGGTGGGATCGTAAATGCGCTCGTACTGGGTTTCCCTGTAGCGGGGGTTGGCGTTGCCGCCGCCCCGGGAGATGTCCTCAGCGTCGGCAGTTTCGTCCTCATTGGTGGTGCCCCGGCCTGCACCGCCGGTGGCGTCCGTGTTCTTCAGGCCGGAAAGGCCCTGCTTCAGGCTGGATAGCTGGCCGGCAGCGGCGCTTTCCCCCATGGCCTGCAGCAGCGCAGCCACAGAGGCGGCATCGCCGGCTTCCAGGGCCTGGGCAGCCTGCTGCAGCTGGCCTTGCATGGCCTGGGAAAGCTGCTGGCCGGCCTGGGCCAATGCCTCGGCGCTGACACCCTCCAGGGCCTGAGCAATCTGCTGGGCGTCCCCGTCCTCCAGGGCCTGGGCCAGGGCGCTTAACCCCTGTGCCTGCAGGGCAGCGTTCAGGGCGGCCTGCGCTTCATCCGCCATGCGGTTTTGAAGGCTCTCCAGCCTTTCCTCCGCCTGGGATACAGCCAGTAGCCCGTCCACCGGCTCCCGGGCCTGGCGCAGCTGGCGGGTCAGTTCATCCACCAGCTTCCGGGCCTCCTGACGATCCTTTTCCGTCAGGGTTTCTTCCAGGGGCAATGCTTCGGCCTGCTGGGCGGCGGTTTCCATGGCCTGGCGCCGGGCATCCTGCTCCGCCAGAATGGCTGTCTGCGGGTTGGGCACCAGGCACAGGCCGGCGCACAGCAGGGCGGCTGCACCGGCGGACAGCCACAGCCTGCGGGTTTTCGGCATGGGCAGGCTGCCGGCGGGAAAGGCCCGGGCTGATGCCAGAGCATCCTGGCGCAAAAGCTGCTCCATGGGGGAATCGCCCCGGCAGTCCATGGCGGTTTGCAGGCGCTCCTGCAGGCCGTGGGCATCCCCCAGCCGGGCCGCGTGGGCCAGGGATACCGGCCAGAGCAGCCCTGCCGTGCCGCCTGCCAGCGCGCCGCCCAGCAGCAGCAGGCCGCACACCTGGGGCACATGGGGAATGGGCAGGAAAAACCCCGCCGCACACACGCAGGCAGCCAGTGCTGCGCCGGTGCACGCCCCCAGGGCGGCACCCTTCCGCAGACGCATGCGGCGCACCCGGCGGCGGATGCGGCTCATGGCATGGCGCAATTCCTTCATTTGCTTCTCCTGACCTTCACCCGCCGGGGGCGAACCAGCAGCGCTGCCACGCAGCTGAACACCATGGACAGTGCAGCCATGATGCCCATGTTCATCAGTGCACAGGCGGCATAGCCGAACTTCTGCAGCATCAGCCGCATGGCATAGGGCCGTCCCCAGCCGCTGATCAGCCGGCTCATCAGCATGGCGGTCTGATCCTCCAGCAGGGCAAGCAGCCCGATGCCCGGGTTTGCCAGCAGCAGCTTGGGCAGCAGGGCCAGGGCCTCCATGGGGGTCATGGCGGCATACAGGCTGCCATCGTACAGGTGATAGGTCATCTCATCGGTGATGAAGGCAACGGGCAGCAGGGTGCCCAGGCCAATCACCAGCAGCAGAACATAGCTGACAATGGTGGCGCCCACGGTGGTTTTCATCATCGAGGAGGCCAGCACGCCCACGCTGGCGGCGGCAAAGGCACACACCAGCAGAAAGGCTACCCCAAGCAGCACCTGCCCCAGGGTGATGCCTCCGGGCAGCATGGTCAGGCACAGGGCGGGCAGGGAGCCGATGATCATCAGCCCCATAAAGGCAAAGCTCTCCAGCAGCTTGCCCATGACAATGCGGAAGGAGCCGGTGCCCGTTACCAGCAGCAGCTCCAGGGTCTGTCGCTCCCGCTCACCGGCGATGGAGCCGGCGGTCATGGCGGGCGCCACCAGCACAATCAGCGTAAACTGCAGCAGCATCAGCAGGATGTAGGCAGTCATGCCCTGGCTCATGTCGACAAGGGCCAGGCTGCTGCCCAGGAATACGGAAAGCGCCGCCACCGCTGCCAGCAGCAGCACACCCTCGTACAAGGCCAGGATCAGCAGCGTTTTGGCTGAGCGCATCCGCCGCAGGCCGGAGGATGCAAGAATGGGATTAAGCATGGCCCGTCACCTCCATAAACACCTTTTCCAGGTTCATGCTGGCCCGGTGAAAATCGTGAATGGGTGCACCGGCGGCCGCCAAGGCCTGCAGCGTGGCAGCGCAGGCCTCCTCCTGCCCGGCAAGGCTCACCCGCAGCAGCAGCGGCTCCTCCTGGGTGATGCCGGTTACGGCAGGGTTCTCCTTCAGCAGTGCCACAGCCCGGTCAAGGGTCTCGCCGCCTGTGCCGGGCAGAAAACGAATATCAACAGGCGCATCGCCATTCATTTTGCGGGCCAGGGCATCCACCGTGCCGGTGAACACCAGTTTTCCGTGATCCATAATGGTCAGGCTGTCGCACATCTCCGCCAGCTCCGGCAGGATGTGGGAGGAGATCAGCACCGTTTTGCCCATGGTTTTCAGGGTGCGTAGAATGCCCTTCATTTCCGCCCTGGCCCGGGGATCCATGCCGGAGGCAGGCTCGTCCAGGATGAGCAGCTGGGGGTCGTGAATCATGGCGCGGGCCAGGCACAGGCGCTGCTTCATGCCCCGGGAAAGGGTGCTGACATAGGCCTCCCGCTTGTCCGTCAGGCCCACCAGGTCCAGAAGCTGCTCGGTCATGGTCAGGCGGGCCTGCCTGCGGATGCCATAGCACCGGGCGTAGAAATCCAGGTACTCCCAGGTTTTCAGGTTGTCATAGGTGCCAAAGAAGTCCGGCATGTAGCCCACCATGGCCCGGGCTTTTTTGCTGCCGGCGGCAATGGGCACGCCGCCAATCTCCGCCCTGCCGGAGGAAGCCGGCAGAAGCGTTGCCAGAATGCGCAGGGTGGTGGTTTTCCCTGCGCCATTGGGGCCAACAAAGCCGTGCAGTTCCCCATCGCCAATTTGCAGGTTCAGATGATCCAGGGCCAGGAATTTGCCGTAATACCGGGTCAGGCCGTCAATGGTCAGCATGTTATTTCGTCCTCCCTTCCAGGAGCATGGCGGGGGTAGCAATCTCGTGATAGTCATCCCCCACGGCATCCAGGCGGAACTGCAGGAAAATCCGTCCCTGCCCGTCCATGAACTGCTGGGGCGAGGAAATCTCCTCGCCGGCGGTGATGGCCACCCAGTCTGTGCCGTTGTACAGGAAGGCCTGGGCGTTCCGGGGCAGGTAATCCACATAGAAGGCCAGCCGGGTGATGGTATCCAGCGCCGCGCCTGGCTGGAACATAAAGACGGGCTGCTCCCGCAGGCGGTGATAGGCCGCGGCGGCAGTTGCCTGGGGCGCGCTGCAATAGGGCACACCCTGGGCATCCACCTGGCAGCGCACGGGCTGGCACTCGCCGGGCAGCAGGTATACCTGCCGGCCCTGCTGGGCGGTGAAGGGCACATCCACCGCCACCAGCCCCATGCTGGCTGTGCGGGTAATTGCCTGCCCGTCCAGGAGGATCTGCGGCACCTGGAGCTGTGCGGATGTGGCCAGATAATAGAAGCTGGGTGCGGGGGTATAGGTGTGGGAATACACAGCGCTGTAGGACTGCTCCCTCTGGTTAATCACCTGGGTCATCAGGTCGATCATCCGGTTGGCGTCGTTGCTCAGGATATAATCCGGCTGGCCGTCCGGGTTTTCCCGCTGGAGGTAATACCGGCTCAGCACGGCATAGGGGGAGAAATAGGAGCCGCCCAGGCTTTCGTACATGCAGCCATCCTTGTAGCGGTAGGGATCATTGGGGTCGCCAGAGGTTTTCACCAGGGTCAGGGTGCAGTCTTCACCGGGGGCCAGGGCAGGCACGGAGCCAAAGCCGTACTTGCAGGCGAAGACGCCCTCGTCCAGGGTCAGCTGGGTGCCGTTGACCAGGGAAACGTGCAGGCCGTCCTGCTCCATCCACGCCGAGGCCTCCACGCTGCCCTGGGGCAGGGGCGCATCGTTTACCTGGAAGTACTGGAAATCCCAGGGTCTTTCCAGGCTTACGCCCAGGCCGGCCTTTTCTCCCAGCAGATAGCGGTAGTTCAGGGTAAGGGGTGCATTGCTGTCATAATCGTAATAGCTGAACTCATCCAGGGCGCGGACGCTGCCGCTTTCGCTGGTGATCACATGCTCGCCCCCTTCCGGCCCGCTCAGGGCGCTGGAGGTAATCAGCTCCGTTATGCCGGCGGCATCCTGCTGCAAAACAGAAACGTTCAGGGCCGTGGGCTGCGCGGCGCTGCTGCCCGCAGCCATGGCGCACACCATGCCGGCGCAAACCGCCGCCAGAGCGGGAAGAACGGCCCACAGCCACTGGCGCTTGTCCGCCCGGCGCAGGAGCAGGTATGCCCCCAGGCTGCCCAGCACCAGCACAGATGCGGCGGCCAGCGCCGCAGGCAGGAGGGGTACATCGTTCTCCAGGGGCAGGTTAAAGGCCACATGGGCGTAGCTGACGTTGTTTATGTTGGGGTAAAGGCAGTGCTGATACAGGCTGTAGCAGTCGTCCACCAGGGCCCGCTGCCAGAAGGTGTGCATGGGCGTCCAGCCGGCCAGCACGCTGTCCGCCAGGCTGAAGGCGGCGGTGTAAATGCGGCTGTTCCCGGCCACGGCGTTCCACAGCAGCCCGGTGCCGTCCCCGGCTGTGGCCAGCGGGGTACCGCCGGCCTGCACAATGTCCACGGGTTTTCCTGCCGGCAGGCCCGTAATGCCCAGCCACTGGAGCAGCCCGGGGGTAACATCGGCGCTGGCAAGCCCACCGGGGGTCAGGCCGGTGAGGGAGGAGAAATACGGCCAGGCAGTGCCGGCCTGGGCACCGCCGCCCAGCAGCAGGATGTGCCCTTCCTCCAGCCAGGCATCCAGGGCCTGGCGCTGATCCTCCGAAAGAATGCTTACATCAAAGCTGTCCACCACCAGCATGCCGAAGGCGGAAAGCAGCTCTGCCGTTTCGGGGAAGGTTTCCGCCGTCAGCGGCACGGTTTGCATAAACTCGCCCCGGAGAAGATCATCCGTGGTGCTGTCGATGTTCATGTAGCTCAGCTTTTCCGGCGCGGGGGACAGAACGCCCACCAGCATGGAAGCCGGATCCAGCACCCGGGCAGGGTGTGCATTACCGGCGCAGACCTTGCTGCCGCTTTCCCACACCTCCACGGTGAAGGTTTCCTGCTTGCTGCCCACATACACGGGGATGCACAGCTCCTTCACGGCTGCGGCTGCCAGGGGAACCTCCATTTCATACCGGTTGTACTGCGCCTGGTGGATATACACGTTCACCGCCAGAGTGGCGTTCATGTCGCTGCCCAGGTTTTCCAGGCGGATGCGCAGCGGCATCAGCTTGCCATAGGTCATCAGCCCGCCATAGCCAATGGCGGCCTCCACCTGCAGGGTGGCGCAGGGCAGCTCCTCATGCAGCGGAGCGCCCAGGGCGCTCAGGGGCAAAAGCACCGCCAGCAGGCACAGCAGGATTTTTCTGAAAAAACGCACGTTGTTTCCCTCCCTGAAAGCGTGGATGGGGTTTCCAATGATGGAAACGAACAGGAAAGGCATTTTCTTCCCGAAAAGGCACAAAAAAGCCAGCCGCCGGAAAGGTTGACTTTGCCGCGCCGCCCGGGTATAATGGCGAAAAAGACGGAAAATACGGAGGGATGAGGGATGAAACGATTTGCTGCACTGCTGCTTTCCCTGCTGCTGGCAGCTTCCTGCGCCTGTGCCCAGGAAGAATGGACGCCCAGGCCTGCGCCTGCCGTGCGCCAGGCCATGGACGAGGAGGAGAAGCTGGCTGCCATCCAGGCCATGCTGGACAAGGGCCAGCACCTGTTTACCGGCATTACCAACCAGCGCTACACCGCCATGAATATCAAGTGGCTCAAGGAGGCTGCACCCACGGATGTGCTGGCCCTGCTGTGGGCCTGCGATGATGTGACCCACGGGGGCTGGGGTGTGCTGCAGTTTTCCACCGGCGGGCACACCCAGGATGTTTTTGCCGTATCCGACCAGCCGGATAAGCTGCGGCTGAAGCTGATGACCATTGAGGAATTGATGGAGCTGGCCCAGGTTTCCCAGCCCAGCGAGCTGCGGGGCCTGAGCATTGGCGCGTGGAACGGCGGGCGCATTGCCGGCCTGTATTACCTTAGCGGAGAAGTGGCCCGGGAAATGCTGGATTTCCAGGCCCGGATAGAGGACATGGAACAGATTATTCACACCTACACCGGCGCCCTTTCCAACCCCAATGCCAGCGAAAGCGCCCAGGCAGTATATGCCTATTTGAAGGAAATCAGCGGCAAATACTGCCTGACCGGGCAGATGGAATCCACCTGGATGGGTTCACCGGACTATGAAATGAACTTCATTGAAAAGCACACCGGCAAGCTGCCCGCCATCCGCGGCCTGGACTTTATGCACAACGATTTTCAAGGCGTGGTGAACAGGGCCAAGGCCTGGTGGGAAAAGGGCGGCATTCCCACCATCTGCTGGCACACCGGCAGCGATTTTGCCAGCGGCTATAACGAAAGCAAGGAAATGACCCTGGACTGGGAAAACGCCCTGACCCCAGGCACCGGGGCCTATGACGCACTGCTTGCTGCCATGGACAGGGCTGTTCCCTACCTGCAGCAGCTAGAGGATGCCGGCGTGCCCGTGCTGTGGCGTCCCTTCCACGAGCTGGACGGCGGCTGGTTCTGGTGGTCCGGCGGCGGCAGCGAAGGCTTTGTGAAGCTGTGGCAGCTGATGTACAGCCGCTATACCGATTACTGGGGCCTGGACAACCTGATCTGGGTGCTGGGGTATTCCCAGTCCGGCGGGAATATGGCTGCCTGGTACCCCGGTGACAGCTATGTGGATATTCTGGGCGCGGACAGCTATGCTGCCGGTGCCAATGAAAACCTGTACCAGGAGTGTCTTTCCGTGGCACCGGAAGGCATGCCTATTGTGTTCCACGAGTGCGGCACCATCCCCACGGCGGAGGAAATGGCGGACGCCCCCTGGGGCTGGTTTATGGTCTGGCATACCGACCACCTGACCAGCGCGGATATCAACAGCCCGGAAAGCCTGAAGGAAATCTACAGCGGTGATTTCTTCATCACCCTGGACGAGCTGCCGGTATTCTGATCCATCAAGGAGGTTTCCCCATGCGCAAGCTGCTGCTGTGCCTGGCGGTGCTGCTGTGCCTGGCCTTGCCTGCCCTGGCCCAGGAGGCCCGGGAGGTGACCGGGGAGTGCACCATCACCCTGAACGGGAAAAGGTGCAAATCCGCCCCCATGACCGATGGCAATTACAATACCTATTACACCCTGGGCACCAGCGCCGTGCTGGAAATGGAAAACCCGGAGGGCATTTCCGGCCTGTATCTGAAGCACTACGACAGGGCCGTTCCCGTGGAAGTGCTGGCGGAGCAGGACGGCGCATGGGTTTCCGCCGGCAAGGGTGACGGACAATACCTGGTGGAATGGTTTCCCCTGCCGGAGGGAACCGCCAGGGTGCAGCTGAAATGCGCCGGCAAGGGGCGGCTGTTCGCGGCGGAACTGGCCCTGTACGGCCCGGGGGAGCGCCCGGCCCATGTGCAGTGCTGGTCCGCCCTGGACAAGGCCGACATGATGCTGCTGGTGGCCCATCCCGATGACGAGCTGCTGTGGTTTGGCGGCCTTTTGCCCACCTATGCGGGCCAGCGGGGCCTGCGGGTGCAGGTGGCCTACCTGGTGCCCAGTACGCCTTTGCGCCGCCTGGAGCTGCTGGACGGCCTGTGGACCTGCGGGGTGAAGAGCTATCCCCTTTTCGGTGGCCTGCGGGATGTGCGCTCCGGCACGCTGAAGGGCCAGTACAAGCTGTGGGGCAAGAACCGGGTGCTGACCACTGTGGTGGAGATGCTCCGCCAGGTGCAGCCGGAGGTGCTGGTTACCCAGGACATCAACGGGGAATACGGCCACGGCGCCCACCGGGTGTGTGCCGATGTGTGCCAGATGGCCGTTTCCAAGGCGGCGGACAGCGCCAGCTGCAGGGAATCCGCCAGGGAATACGGCGTGTGGCAGGTGAAGAAGCTGTATATCCACCTGTATGGCGATACCCCCCTGCAGCTGGACTGGCGCCAGCCCCTTTCCGCCTTCGGTGGAAAGGACGGCTACACCGTGGCTTGCGAGGCCCTGGCCTGCCACGCCAGCCAGGTGAAGCATGGCTGGGCCATGGAGGAGGGCGGCGAAACGGACAACAGCCTGTTTGGCCTGTGCTTTTCCACCGTGGGGGAGGATGTGCTGCGGAATGACCTGATGGAGCACATTGCGCTGCCGTAACCCCTGGCGAAAATCTGCGAAAACCTGCGAATTTCCCGGAAAACATGTTGACATTGTAGGGTTTGGGCGGTATACTGGACATAATGGAAAATGTATGTTCTGGGAGGTAACACCATGGAATCCTATTTCTATGCGGGTGTTGAAACAGGCGGCGATACGCTGGTGGTGGAGGGCTGGCACAAGCCCGGAAGCCTGACCCGCGCCAGCGGCGCGTGGATCCATGCCGCCGGCAGCGCCATGCTGGAGGCCGGGAAATATACCATCAAGGCCCACGACCAGTGGGTGTGGTTTGCCGTGGAGGAGGGTGAATGCACCCTGACCTGGAACGGCACGCCCCTGGAGCTGAAGGCGGAGCAGACCTGCTTCCTTCCCGCAGGGGACAAGACCTGCGTGCTGGAAATCAGCGGTCAGGCCCGGTGCCTGTGGATCGCCCTGGAAGGCCCCCTGGCGCCCATGGTGGTGCGCAAAATGGGTGCGCTGCTGCACATGCCCCTGAAGCAGGGCGCCCTGCCCAGCCAGATGTACCTGGCTAAGCAGATTGTGCAGGTGGTGGTGCGCCACACCGGCACGGGGGATGCCACCTATCAGCTGCAGCACCTGATGTACGGCATGCTGGCCAGCCACTGGGGCCAGCCTGTGGCCATGGATGCCATGCTCTCCCACGAGATTGCCAAGGTGGTGGACACCCTGCGCGCCAATCAGTATAAGGATAATTTCTCCCTGGCGGAAATGGCTGCCATTTCCCGCATGCCCATGGAAACCTTCCGCAAGCGCTTTGTCAGCGAGGTGGGCATGCCGCCCCTGTCCTATGTGCTGCACTGCAAAATGGAGCGGGCCAAGGAGCTTCTGCGGGAGCAGGACTACACCGTCCGCCAGGCCGGCGTGGAGGTGGGCATGCAGGATCCCTACCACTTCTCCAAGCAGTTCAAAAACATTGTGGGCATCAGCCCTTCTGCCTTCATGAAGCAGGCCGCCAAGCCCGATGCCACCATCCGCAAGAATGTGAAAAAGTAAAGACCTGCCCTTGAATTCCCCGGACGTGCTGCGTCCGGGGTTTTGCTTTTGCCGGGCGGCATTCCCGCCGCTTCGGCCTTTTTCGCATCCCTGTTCGACAGGTGCCGGCGGTGCAGGCTGGTATACTTGCGCAAAAGGGGTGAGGGCATGAGCGGTTGGCTGTTCCTGATGCAGCAGGGCTTGTCATCCTGGAGCCTGCTGCTGGCACTGGGGCTGTGCATGGGCCTGCGAAGGCCGCACCTGCTGCGCCTTGGCCTGACGGCGGCAGGGTGCAGCGGCATCACCCTGTGCAGTGCCGGCTCCCCCTGGGGCATGGGCGCCCTGGCGGTGATCACCCTGCTGGCGCCGGTGACCGCCTGGCCCGGTGTGCCCAGAAACCGCAGGCCCGGCCTGTCCCTGGCCTGCCTGAGCCTTTCGCTGATCATGACCGGCTGCGGCAGGCTGCTGGTGCACCTGGGCCTGGGGCGTACGCCGCTGGTGCTGGCCCAGAGCCTGCTGGTGCCGCTGCTGGTGCGCCTGACGCCCTCGCCCGGCCAGGCAGCCTGCATTCTGCTGGAAATCACCCACCAAGACTGCCGGCTGGAGCTGACTGCCCTGGTGGACAGCGGCAACCTGCTGCGGGACCCGCTGACGGGCCTGCCGGTGATTGTCATTTCCCGCCAGGCAGGCCAGAAACTGATGGCCGGTCAGATGGCAAACCTGCGGCTGATTCCCGTGCGGACGGTGACCGGTCGGGCCCTGATGCCCGTTTTCCGCCCGGGGCAGGTGCGGGTGCGATCCCCCGGCGGCTGGCGGGCCGTGCAGGCGGTGGTGGGCATCACCCCGGATGGCTGCAGCGGCTGCCATGCCCTGGTGCCTTCCAGCCTCATTTCACCCATGCAAGGAGGAGAAACCCTATGTCCGTAACCTTTAAGCTGTATGCCATCGCCCGGGAAAGGCTCACCGCCCTGCTGGCCCGGCTGACACCCCAGGAGCTTTACTACATCGGCGGGCCTGAGCCGCTGCCTGCGCCCCTGACCCTAGAGGAGGAGCAGGCCCTGTGTGCCCGCCTGCCCCAGGATGATGGCGCCATCCGCCAGAAGCTGATTGAGCACAACCTGCGCCTGGTGGTTTTTATTGCCCGCAAGTTTGAAAACACCGGCGTCATGCTGGAAGACCTGATCTCCATTGGCACCATTGGGCTGATCAAGGCCGTGAACACCTTTGACCCGGGCAAGAAGATCAAGCTGGCTACCTATGCCAGCCGCTGCATCGAGAATGAGGTATTGATGTTCCTGCGGCGCTTTTCCCGCACGAAGGTAGAGGTGTCCCTGGACGAGCCGCTGAAAACCGACTGGGACGGCAACGAACTGCTCCTTTCCGATGTGCTGGGCACGGAGAGCGACACCGTGTACCGGGGCATGGAGGAAAACGCCGAAAAGCAAATGCTTTTCACAGCCCTGAGCCATCTTTCCCCCAGGGAGCAGCAGATTATGAACCTGCGCTTTGGCCTGGGCGGGCGCACGGAAATGACCCAGAAAGAGGTGGCCGATGTGATGGGCATCAGCCAAAGCTATATATCCCGGCTGGAAAAGCGCATTCTCCACCGCCTCCACGGCGAAATGATGCGGGCCAGCGGATGAACGGCCGATACCAAAAAAGTTTTCCGAAAGGTGTTGACAAACGGGAAAAAATCGTGTATTATATGTTTCGTCGCCTGCGGGAAAGAAACCATGGGGGATGAAAAACCGGGGTGTAGCGCAGTCTGGTAGCGCACGTGCTTTGGGAGCATGGGGCCGGG
>CAYMOM010000026.1:0-19689 GCA_964391995.1 uncultured Faecalibacterium sp. | reverse complement strand
CGTCCGCCTGCTGGACGAAATCGGGATGAAGTGGTGAAGAAAGACATACAAGGAGCGAAAAGGAAAATGGAAAAGAAAGTACTGCTTTTGGATTGCACGCTGCGCGATGGCGGCTATGTGAACAACTGGGAATTCGGCCACAGCACGGCCCTGTGCGTGGCCCAGCGCCTGGCGGAGGCGGGTGTGGACATCATTGAGCTGGGCTTCCTGGATGATCGCAGCCCGGCTACCCGCCACCGCACCCTTCAGCCCACCACTGCGGCCATGGATGCTGTTTATGCCGGCCTGGAAAAGCACAACAGCCTGCTGGTGGGCATGATTGACTACGGCACCTGTGCCATCGACAATATCGCACCCTGCGAGGAATCCATCCTGGACGGCATCCGGATCATCTTCAAGCGCTTTAACCTGCGCAATGCCATTGAATTCGGCAAGCAGGTGAAGGCCAAGGGCTACAAGGTGTTTATGCAGCTGGTGTCCATTACGGATTATGACGATGCCGGCATTCTGGAAATGGCGAAGCTGATGTCCGAGCTGCAGCCCTATGGCATTTCCATTGTGGATACCTATGGCCTGATGCACAAGGAAGAGCTGATGCACTATTTCTATACGATGGATCGCAATCTGCCGCCGGAAACCATTATTGGCTATCATCCTCACAACAATTTCCAGCTGGCGTATTCCAATGCCATTGAGCTGATTAAAAAGACGGCGTATTCCAACAGGCGCATTGTGGTGGACGGCACTGTTTACGGCATGGGGAAGAGCGCCGGCAATGCGCCTCTGGAGCTGCTGGCCATGTACATCAACGAGCACTGCAATGGAAAGTATGACATCAGCCAGGTTCTGGAGGCCATTGACGGCAGCATCATGCCGCTGTACCAGCGCTATCACTGGGGCTATTCCCTGAATTTCTTCCTTTCTGCCCTGAACGACTGCCACCCGAACTACATCACCTATCTCCTTGGCAAAAAAACCCTGTCCATCAAGGCGGTCAATGAGATTATCAGCCGGATTGAACCGGCGAAAAAGCTGGCATACGACAAGGAGCATATCTATGGGCTGTACTGCGATTATCAGCAGCAAAAGGCAAAGAGCATCACGGCTTCCGATGGGTTTGCGGCCCTGGCGGCAGCAAATGAAATTCTGCTGCTGGCGCCGGGTGCATCCCTGAAGACTGCCAATGAGCAGATTCAGGAATATATCGAGAAGCACCGGCCCGTGGTGGTTGCGCTGAACTGCATTCCCAAGGCGTATCCGTTGGACTATGTGTTCATCTGCAACAGCAAGCGGCTGAACCTGATGTACAATGCCTTCATGCACCTGCCGGAGGATGTGACCACCATTGCTACCTCCAATGTGGAAACCATTGGCCGGCCCTTTGACCACATGATCGACTATGCCGACTATATCGATGCCCAGGATGCCGTTATCGGCGATAACTCGCTGGTGGTTTTCCTTCATTTTGCCAGGAAGATTGGCATCCGGACGATCACGCTGGCAGGGTGCGACGGCTTTTCCGCCTTCCAGCCCAATTACTCCGATGGCGTTGCCGACCTGAGCAAAACGCCCTATGAAATGGAGATGATCAACAACCATCTGCGGGAGTTCATCGCCGCAAGCCAGCAGCACTTTGCCCTGCGGTTCCTGACGCCCTCGGCCTATTCTGCTCCGGCTGTATAAAGGCAGGAGGCACGCAGTATGGCATCTTCTGTTCGGACCGTTTTGAGCGAGGTGACCGCCAACTTTGGCAGGGTATGGCGGCTGACGCTTTATGAAAAGAGTGCAAAAAACAAGCGCTCGCTGCTGGGAAACCTGTGGGAAATTCTCAATCCGCTGCTGAACATTGTGGTGTATTGGTTTGTCTTTTCCGTGGGCCTGCGGACGCAGGTGGCGGGCGGCGCTTCCTATCCCTATGTGGTGTGGCTGATCACCGGCCTTGTCCCCTGGCTGACCATCAGCAGCACCATGTCCCAGTCCTCCATCAGCATCATTTCCTCGGAAACGCTGATGCGGGCCAGCAATGTGCCGCTTTCCATCTTCCCGATGAAGGCAGTGATGCACGGCCTGGTGAACCATGGCGTCAACCTGGTGGTGATGCTGGCGGTGCTGCTTTTGTACAGGGTTCCCATCACATGGCATATTGTGGAGGTGATCTACTATTCCGCTGCCATGCTCCTGTTCCTTTTCGGTTTTGCGCTGATTTCCTCCATGGTGACGGTATATTTCAACGACCTGCAAAAGCTGCTGCCTCCAACCCTGCGGCTGCTGATGTACGCCTCGGGTGTGGTGGTGGACATCAATCATTTTCCGGATGAAATTCAAGCCTTGCTGAGATTGAACCCTTTGGCGCACCTGATTGAGGGCGTTCGCGCCTGCATGCTGGATGGCAAAGGCATCCTGACACACCCGGAGAGCTTTGCTTCCTTCTGGATTGTTACGCTGCTGATGTTCCTGCTGGGCTGCTGGCTTCACATACGCTATCGGGAAGAATTTGTTGACAGGATATAACGCACAAGAGGCAAAGGGAGGAAAACATATGAAATTCGTTGGCTTTGGGGATTTGCTCATTAGCTTTGAGCCAGTGGGCTACAAGCGCTTTTTGCAGGCGGACACGATGCAGGTGAATTACACCGGCGCAGAGGCGAACGTCTGCGTCAACCTGGCACAGCTGGGGGTTGAAAGCGCCTTTGTTAGCCGGGTGCCCGACAATGACATTGGCCGCTGCGCCCTGGCAAACCTGAGCAAGTACCGGGTGAATGTGGATGGCGTGGCCATTGGCGGCGAACGCCTGGGGGTGATCTACACCGAAAAGGGCGCGGCCCAGCGTCCCTCCAAGGTGCTTTACGACAGGGCACATTCCGCCTTTTCCACCTCCCGCCCGGAGGACTACCCCTGGGATACCCTGCTGCAGGGCGCCCGGGTGTTCCACTTTACCGGCATCACAGCGGCCCTGAGCGAGGATATGCCGGCGATTATCCAGGCGGCGTGCGATGCTGCCCACAAGGCCGGCGCTCTGGTCTCCTGCGACCTGAACTACCGCAAAAACCTGTGGCCTGTGGACAAGGCCCGGGCCGTGATGCAAAAGCTGGTTCGCTCGGTTGACCTGCTGCTGGCCAACGAGGAGGACGCCGACAAGGTGCTGGACATCCGCGCCGCGGACAGCGACATTACCGCCGGCAGGCTCAGCCGCGAAGGCTATGCCCGTGTGGCCCAGGAGATCGAGCAGGTTTACGGCATTCACCAGGTGGGCATTTCCCTGCGGGAGAGCCTTTCTGCCTCCGATAACCGGTGGAGCGGCATGCTGTACGATCATGGCAAGGCCTGCTTTTCCCGCACATATGATGTGCACATTGTCAACCGCGTGGGCGGCGGCGATTCCTTCAGCTCCGGCCTGATATATGCCTGCATGCACCGGTGGGAGCCCCAAAGGGCCATTGATTTTGCTGTTGCAGCCTCCTGCCTGAAGCACTCCATCGAGCAGGACTTTAACCTTGTAACCCTTTCCGAGATTGAAACGCTGATGAACGGCGACGGCTCCGGCCGCGTGAACCGCTGAGAGAGGATGACACGAATGAGGAGATTGTATCTGTGCCCAACGCTTTTGCACTTGTTTAACTGCCTTGTGCTGGAATACTCGTTTGAAAACCACGAGGAAGCAGATCTTTTCCTGTCCGATGCATCGGATTTCACGGAAAAGGTCGAGCCGCTGCGGGCGTGCGGCCTGTTCAACCGGGTGCACCTGCTGGAGATTAACGAAAGGCTGGAAGCATTGAAGGCCATGCCTTCCAAAGAAGAAAAGCGGGAGATCATGACCCATCCTGGGGACTATTTCACCCAGGTGGCCCAGCTGATTGCCGATGAAGAGCTGAACTATCAGGAGCTGTACACCAACCAGGATTCTTACCTGGCCAAGGCGGTGTATTACTGCCTGGTGGAGCGCGGCATGCGGCCTGTGGTTCACTTTGTTGATGAAGGCACTGCCAGCTATGCCATTGACCTGAACAATACCCGCAACGACTGGCTTCCCCATGCCCATTATGGCGATGGGCGCATCGACAAAAACCTGGGCCAGCTGTGGCTGTATCTGCCAGAACTGTACACCGGCGGTGTGAACCGGCTAAAGCTGATGAAGCTGCCCTATTCCGTGAAGGAGGATCATCAGCTGCAGGCCCTGCTGCACAATGTTTATGGCACCATTCCCCAGTTTAAGCAGAAGGTTGTGTATTTCGAGGGAACCTTCATGGGCGATGGCATCCTGACCAATGAAATGCAGCTGCTGAACTTTATTGTCGATAAGGTGGGAAAAGAAAACATTATCATCAAGCGCCACCCGCGCAACCCCATCGACCGCTTTACCCCCATGGGCTTCGCGGTGATGGAAAACGCATCCGTTCCGTGGGAAATCATGCTGATGGACATGGATGTTTCCAAGAAGATACTCATTTCCGTTGCCTCCTTCACCTGCCTTTCGCCCATGGAAATGTACGGGCGGGAGACCAATGCCATCCTGCTTGAACCGCTTTTGCTGGGAAGGGTGTATTTCCTTCAGTCTGAAGGGTATAAGAAATTCTTTAAGAAGGCCATCAGCCTTTTCAACGAGGAAAAGCAGCTGATTTGGCGGCCTGAAAACTATGAAGAGCTTTCTTGCGTTCTAGGATATTTGAAGACCCGGATGGAGGATGAAAAATGAGCACAAAAGTTGATCTGCCTGAGCTGAATGCAGAAAACACACCCCTCGTATCCGTTATTGTGCCTGTTTACAACACGGAAAAGCAGCTGGCGCTGTGCCTGGATTCGCTGGTTTTCCAAACGCTTTCGGAAATTGAAATTCTTGTGGTGAACGATGGCTCGACAGACAATTCCCAGGCCATCATTGATGCGTATGCCGAAAAGTTTCCCGGAAAAGTTATTCCGCTGATTAAGGAAAATGGCGGACCTTCCGCAGCCAGGAAATACGGCTTCGAGCGGGCGCGGGCCTCCTATGTCATTTTCATCGATTCTGACGACTATGTGGATTATCACACCTGCGAGCGGATGTACAACACCGCCATCCAGGAGGACTCGGATGCGGTGATTTGTGCCGAGTATCGTTTTGACGAGAAAAACAACCAATACACCCCCTTTGCCCAACTGAAACCTGGATATACCTATGAAACCCTGCTGGCTACCTGCGCGGCAACGCTTTCGGGGCGGCTCCTGCGTGCAGACTTCATCAAGGAGCATGCCATTTTCGAAAACATGACCTATGAAGATGCTGCAGCAACGGTTGCTGTGTTTTCCTATACCAAGAAGATCAGCTATATCAGCGCGCCTTGCTATGCATACGTCATCAACCGTGCCGGCAGCATTACCTTCGACAACAAGAAGATGAGCATTCTTGATACCGTTCGCGCCAACGATGTGCTGTGGGAGCGGGGCAACCCCAAGTATCGTCCCCAGCTTGCCGCCCGGCTGATGAACCGTATTGCCAATGAATCCTTCAAGAATGAAGTGATTTACGATCATCTTTCCGCCTGCGCCAAGCAGTTTGCTTACCGGCTGTACCCGCACGAGGAAGCCATCAAAAAGTATTGCTCTGAAACAAACCGCAAGCGCTATAACCAGCTTTGCCTTGAGCCGGAGGAAATGGTTCCTGCAACCTTCTATCTGAACGGCTTCGACCGCCGAATCAGCCGGGAAAAGTATACCCAGCGCGTTGGCATGGCCTACCTGGGCGAGCAGAGCATTGTTTGGCTGGATGAGCGCAGCTGCGATATGAAATCCGCACCCAAGTGCATCCGCGACCATTGGAAGCAGGGCCATGCGGACTATGTTGGAACGTGGTTTGCGCTGAAGAAAATCAACGAGCAGGGCGGCGTGTATATTGGGCCGGATATCCGGGTGAACGGCACATTTAACCGTATGCGCTTCCAGAACGCATTCTTCGGCTTCCAGGATAGAATTACCATCAATACGCAGGTGTTTGGCGGCAAGGCGGGCCAGGAGGTTTGGCAGGTGCTGGCCGGCCTGCTGGAAAAGGGAAAAGCACCCACCATTCAGGATGCCTTCGGCTGGGGCCTGTGCGGCTGGGGAAGCATTCATCTGAACGGAAAGGAGCAAACCGGGCAACAAGGGATAAAGGTCTTCAAATCCCGTGTTTTCTCCTGCCTGAGCGAGGCGTTCAGCAAGGACAACATTGCTTCCTACATCCCGGTGCAGGAAACCCCCGAGGCTTACTATGACGCCGCACAGCATGCCTATGACGAGCTGATTTCTGATTTGATGACCTATTACGATGCTGAGATCCGCAAGCTGCGCGGGCAGGTGAAGGCCGCTGGCACCAAGGGCGGGAAAAACGTTGCTGTCAGCGATGCCGCCGCCGCAAGGAAAATCGTGGATTTGGAAACGACAATCAAGAACATGCAAAACACCCTATCCTGGCGCATCACCAGGCCGCTGCGCTTCTGCCGGACGCTGATCCGCAAGGTGACCCAAAAGTAAAGGAGAGAGCATCATGTTTCATAACTATAAGCTGGTTGCCATGATTCCGGCCCGGCTGGGCTCCAAGCGCATTCCGAAAAAGAATATCCGCTACCTGGACGGCAAACCTTTGATTCAGTATCCCATCGAGCTTGCCTTGCAGTCCGATGGCTTCGAGAGCGTGTGGGTCAACACCGAAAGCGAAGAGCTGGGGCGGATTGTGCAAACCATGGGCGCACAGTTCCACAGGCGCCCGGCGGAGCTGGCGGTGGACACGGCCACCAACCGGGATTTCACCTACGAGTTTCTGCAAAAGCACCCCTGCGACTATGTTGTGATGGTGAATTCCACCTCCCCGGCCCTGCGCAAGGAAACCATGGACAAGTTTGTGGCCTTTATTCAGGAGAACGAGTTTGATGTGGTGATGTCGGTACAGGACATCCAGACCTGGTGCTTCTATGAGGGCAAGGCGCTGAACTTCAGCACCAATGAAATGATCCAAAGCCAGCGCCTGCCCGTCATCAGCGGCGTGGCCTGGGCCTTGACTGCCTGGAAGCGGGATGCCTTCCTGCGCATGCAGGAGAGCGGCGAATGCCCGGTCTTTGGCGGCAAAAGGGGAAATGTGGGCCTTTTCTCCATCCCAAAGGATGAATCCGTTGACCTGGACAACGAGGAGGATTGGAACATCGCCGAAGGTATTATGGAAGCGCGGCGCATGAAATCCACCCGGGAGAAGCGGTATATTGAGCTGTAACCGCCAGCCCTCATGGGGCTGCGGCAGGATGGAGCGGAGGGTTGCAAGTGCTGTTTAATTCGTTGGATTTTCTGCTGTTTTTCCCTTTGGTGGCGGTGGTTTGCTTCGCACTGCCAAGGCGGGTGCGAAGCCTGTGGCTGCTGGCCGCCAGCTATTTCTTTTATGGGCGGTACAACCTGGGGTATACTCTCCTGCTGGCGGGGGTTACCCTGGTTTCCTATGGAAGCGGGCTGCTGGTGCAGCGCTGCATTGACAGGGAAAAGCCCAAAGGGCAGGCCAAGTGCTGGGTGGCCTGCGCTTTCGTAATCAACCTGGGCCTGCTGTGCTATTTCAAGTATGCCGGCTTTCTTCTTTCCAGCGTTGAACGCCTTTTCGGCCACCCGGGCGAAAGCAGCACCTTTGCAAGCATCATTTTGCCGGTGGGCATTTCATTCTATGTGTTTCAGGCCTTGGGCTATGTGGTGGATGTTTACCGCCAGAAGCTGCGGGCAGAGAAGAATATCATCCGCTACGGGCTGTTTGTTGCATTCTTTCCGCAGCTGGCTTCCGGCCCCATTGGCCGCGCCCTGGAACTGCTGCCGCAGATTGCCTCCCAGCCGCGCTTCGATGCCGAAAAGGCCCGGCGCGGCCTGGTGGAGTTTTGCTGGGGTGCATTTCTGAAGCTGATGATTGCCGATCGCCTTACCCTGCTGGTAAACACCGTTTATGCCGACCACACGGCCTACTCCGGGGCGCTGCTGCTGATTGCTGCCATCGCCTATTCCTTTCAGATTTACTGCGACTTTGCCAGCTATTCCTACATGGCGCTGGGCTGCGCAAGAGTTTTGGGCTACGACCTGGTGCAGAATTTCAACACGCCCTATTTCTCCATTTCCATCACCGATTTCTGGCGCAGATGGCATATTTCCCTTTCCTCCTGGTTCAGGGATTATCTTTATATTCCCCTGGGCGGCAGCCGCAAGGGAAAGCTGCGCAAGCACCTGAACACCATGATTGTATTTTTTGTCAGCGGCCTTTGGCATGGCGCCAACTGGACATTTGTTGTCTGGGGCTGCCTGAATGGTGCGCTGCAGGTGATTGGCAATTCGCTGAAGCCTTTGCGCATGCGCCTGTGCAAGGCTGTGCACTGCAACCCTGATGCGCCGGGCAACCGGGCGCTGCGGATTGTTTTCACCTTCCTGATGGTGACGGTTACCTGGGTGTTCTTCCGGGCCACAAGCCTGACCCAGGCCTGGGATGTGCTGAAGGGTATTGCAACCAATTTCCAGCCCTGGACCCTGTGGACAGGCCAGGTGCTGGAGCTGGGACTTTCCGGCGGGGATATGGCTGTTGCCATGCTTTCATTGCTGGTGCTGCTGGGCGTCAGCCTTGCAAAGGCCGCCGGCAAGGATGTGATTGGCGTTCTGCTGTCACAGGGCGTGCTGTTCCGGTGGTGTGTATACCTGGCGCTGGTTTTCAGCATTCTCATCTTTGGCATGTACGGCGCAGGGTATGATGCCCAGTCCTTCATTTATTTCCAGTTCTGACATAGCAAGGAGAGAGAGCCATGGAGTTGAGTTCGGAGCGCCGCGGGCGGCAGAATGTGAAATGGCTGGTCAGCAGCGCTGCCTTTCTGTGCCTGGTGGTTTTCCTGGCTGCAGTGCTGGGAAATGTGTTCATGGATAAATCGGGTTCGGCCAATGTGGTTTCCCTGTATGATGAAAATGCTGCATATGATGTTGTTTTCACCGGCACAAGCCATGTGGTCAGCAGCCTTTTTCCCATGGAAATGTGGAAAAGCCACGGCATTACCGCCTGCAACTATGCCCAAACAGGCCAGATGTTCGGCATAACCTATTATGCCGTGAAGGAAGCGATTGATGTCGCCAGGCCCAAGCTGATGGTTTGTGATCTGTATTATGCCTATATTGCAAACAAAACGGCGGGAAATACCTCCTACAAGCATCAGTCCCTGGACAACATGCGGTTTCTGTCCCCCAATAGGATTGGCGCGATTGCCGACCTGATTCCTAACAGGGAGAAGATGGACTTTCTTTTCCCGCTGCTTTCCTTCCACAGCCGCTGGAACACCCTGACTCAAAGCGATTTTACCCAGGCCACATCGATAACAAAGGGTGCCGCCGAAAACTTCTTCCTGGCAAAGGAACCCTTTGCTGTACCCTTTGTGCCGGTGGACAGGACGGAGGAAAAGCAGCCTGCACCGCATGTGATCGATTATGTGGATGCCATCATCAAGGCCTGCAAGGAAAGCGGCACCCAGCTGCTTTTCACCGTTGTGCCCTATTATCCCCAGGGTACGGAGCAGGGCAGGGTGCTGGAGGACGACCAGCGCATCTTCAACTACCTGACCAGCTATGTGGAGGCCCAGGGCATTGAGTGCCTGAACATGCTCTATCACCTTGATGAAATGGGCTTTGACATGGATGCCCACATGCGGGAATGGAACCATCAGAACTACTGGGGCGGTGTGGTAACCTCCACTTACCTGGCAGAATACATTCAGAAGCATTATGGCATTGAGGATCACCGGAACGAGAAGGGTTATGAGCAGTGGGATGCCGACTGGGCGGCTTATGACGCCTGGTGCCAGGTGTATCTGGAGCGCTTCAATGCCCGATGAAACCCTCTGCGGAAGGAGTTGGCGATGAGCAGGTTGTTTCCCCGGGCGCGCTCGCTGGTGCGGGTTACAACGCAGGCGCTGCACATATATGAGCCGCTCTACCGGGCATACGCATATGTGATGGGCCGGGAAAGGCGCCGGGCCTTTGACAGGGAGTTCGATGCCCTGGAACAGGAGCTTTGCGCTGCGGCTGGCACGCCGGCAAAAGGAAAGAAGCGGATTCTTGTAACGGGGATCCTCCAAACGGAAAAGAAACCCACGCTGTTCCGCTTCTTTGAGCAGTTGGGCCGGCAGATGCCGGAGGTGGAGTGGATTTTCCTGGACGAGCAGGAAAGGCCTGCCCCCGGCGAAAGGCTTTCCCGGCACTACATTCCACGGGCCATTCGTGCCTCGGGGTACGAGCCGCTATTGTCCCTGCACCTTTCCCGTCAGGTGAAGCGCTGCGTGAAGGCCGATGCTATGCTCCGGCAGACGGCGGAGCTTCTCCATGACCGGCAGCAGGATATGACGACATCTTATGCCAAGGCCATGGCTTACAGGTATGACCGGGTTTACCGTGAAGCTATTGCGGCCTATCAGCCGGCGGCGGTCATCATCTGGAGCCAGTTCCCGGCGCTGCATATGCTGTGCAGGCATGTTTGCCAGGCCTGCGGTGTACCGGCGGTTTACATGGAATATGGCTCCCTGCCCGGCACCTTTTCCCTGGATGCCGGCGGGCAGATGGGTGAAAGCCGGATCGCCCGGGATTATCGGGCCTTTCGCAGGCTGCCGGTTTCCCCGGCCCAGCTGCAGCAGGCGGAAGCCGTGCTGGCCTATCTGCGCGAAAGCCGGCTGAACCGCAACCGGCAGGATGATTCCACAGCCGAGCTGAAGGCGCTGCAGAGCCGGCTGACAGCGGGGAAGCCGGTGGTGCTTTTTGCCGGGCATAACGATTTTGATTCGGGCCTGCTGCCCTATGATGCTGCCGCAAGGGAAAACCATTCTCCCATGTTTGCCACCAGCGGCCAGGCGCTTGCCTGCCTGGCTTCATTGGCTGACGAGGGCGGCTTTCAGCTGGTGTACAAGCCGCACCCGGCGATGGTTGGCCGCCCGGGCTGGCAGGATGAACCACTGCCGGCAAACGTACACCTGGTTTTGCACGCGGACATCCATAAGCTGATTGACATGGCTGATTTGGTTATCACGGTGGTTTCCCAAACCGGGTATGTGGCCTGCATACGGGGAAAGCCCACGCTGACCCTGGGCTATAACCAGCTGCGGGGAAAGGGCGCGGCCTATGAGGCCTATACCCCGGAGCAGGTTCTGCCCGCCATCCGGGATGCGCTGCGCCATGGCTTCACGGCGGAAAGAAGGCTGTGCTTTCTGACCCATACGGCACAGATGCTGGCCTACGGCCTGTATGATGATCTGACCGACAGGCCCCTGCGCTTTGGCCAGCCGCCAGAGGCCGCAGCTCACCTGCTGGCGGAGGCCATCGGCAAAGCGTGAGCAGCGTTGCCGGACAACAGAAATGCAAGGAGTCAATGGAATGGAATACATGATTCAATGTGAGCATGTGGAGAAAACCTTCCGGCTGCGCCCGTCCCATGCCTTTTCCTTCCGGAATGGCAGGCAGGCGGAAAAGCCCCTGGTTCACCGGGCGCTGCACGACATCAGCATCAGCGTAAAGCCGGGGGAAGTGATAGGCCTGGTGGGCCTGAACGGCTCTGGCAAAACGACCCTTTCCCGGGTCATTGCCGGCCTGAGCAAGCCCACCGGGGGAAAGGTGACCGTGAATGGCACGGTGGGTATGCTGGCGGCTACCGCAGGACTGACAGGCTCGCTGACGGGAAGGGAGAACATCTATTACAAATGCCTGCTGCTGGGCTTTTCCACCAAGCAGGTCAAGGCCATGGAGGGTAGCATCATCGCCTTTGCCGAGCTGGAAAAGTTTATCGACCAGCCGCTGAAAACCTTCTCCAGCGGCATGCGCTCCCGCCTGGGGTTTGCCGTCTGTGCCCACACAAACCCGGATATCCTGATTGTGGACGAGGCGCTGGCCGTGGGCGACCAAAGCTTTATGGACAAGTGCGTTGCCTGGATGCACGGGTTCATTGCACAGGGGCACAGCGTGATATTCGTCAGCCATTCCACCAATCAGATGAAGGGACTGTGCGACCGGGTGATGTGGCTGCACCAGGGCGAATGCGTGGGCCTGGGCACCACGGAAGAGATTTTGCCTGCCTACCAGGATTTTGCCAAGGAATATAACAAGATCCGCAATACACCCGAGGCGCTCCTGCCTCAACTGACCATGTTCCAGCAGCGCATTGAGGAGGCCAAGCGCCGCACCGCTGAAGGCGGATGAGGGTGAAAAACGAAAGCGCTTGATGCACAAATGGGAGGGTAAACAATCATGACATTGTTTGGTGGATCATTCTTTCTTTTCCTGATTGCAGCGGTGATTGTCTGCTATGTTGTGCCGCAGAAATACCGGTGGATTCCCATGCTGCTGGCCAGCTTTGTGTTCTACTGCTGGGGTGGCATCCGGCAGGCGGCGTACCTGCTGTTCACCTCCTTCACTGTCTGGGGCGGTGCACTGGCGATGCAACGCATTCGGGAAAAGGAGCAACAGCTGCGTAAGGAAGCTGCCGACTGGTCAAGAGAGCAGGCGAAGAAAAGCAAGGCAGCCGCCAGGAAAAAGCAGCGTCTGGTTTTTCTGCTGGTACTACTCGTCAACCTGGGTATTCTTGGCGTTATCAAATACTTCAATTTTGCAAGCGAAAACCTGTGCCGCCTGATGAACGCATTGGGCGGAGAGAATACCGAACCGCTGCGGGTGGAGTTTCTGGTGCCCCTGGGCATATCCTTTTACACGTTCCAATCCCTGGGCTACCTGATTGACATTTACAACGGAAAGTATCAGGCGGCGCGCAATCCGCTGAAGCTGGCGCTGTTCACATCCTTCTTTCCCCAGATGATTCAGGGGCCCATTGGCCGATACGATCAGATGGCACCGCAGTTCGATGCACCGGAGAAAGCCTCGCTGAAGAATCTGGAGGATGGCGCCCTGCTGATGCTTTGGGGTTACTTCAAAAAGATGGTGATTGCCGACAGGCTGGCCCCGGTGGTTGCAGCGGTGTTTGGAGCGCCAGAGGAGTATGGCGGTGCGGCGATTGTGCTGGCACTGCTGGCCTATGCTTTCCAGCTGTACGCTGATTTCTCCGGCGGCATTGATATTGTCAGCGGTGCGGCACAGCTTTTCGGCATTCGGATGGCGCCCAATTTCAAACGGCCATACTTTGCAACGTCCCTGGGCGATTTCTGGCGCAGGTGGCACATCAGCCTGGGTGCCTGGATGCGGGACTATGTCTTCTATCCCTTTGCCCTTTCGAAGTCCATGAGCAAAATGAGCAAGGCCCTGAAGGGAAAAATCAATGCGCAGGTGCTGCGGGCGCTTCCGGCAGCGCTGGGAAATATCCTGATATTCCTCATTGTGGGCATCTGGCATGGCGCACAGTGGAACTATGTGGTTTGGGGCCTGTACAATGGCCTGATCCTTGCCTTCAGCAGCCTGCTGGAGCCTGCTTTCCAGGCTTTCCGGAACAAATGCCCGCGCCTGAACAAGAGCTTTGCCATGAACGGTTTCCGCATTCTGCGCACGTTTGTCATTGTGCTGGTTGGCTACTATTTCGATTGCAACGCAAGCATCACCGCAGCCTTTGATCAGATGAAAAGAACCATAACGGATTTCAGGCTGGAGCAGATAACCGGGCAAACCCTGCTAATCCTTTCCGGCGCAGATTCGCTGCAGCAATACGGCATTGTGCTGGGCATTGCCCTTCTGATCCTGCTGGTGGTTTCCCTGCTGCAGGAGCGGGGCGTGAAGATCCGGGAGCTTTTGTTCAGGCTTCCGCTGGTGATTCGCTGGGTTGTGCTGTATGCGTTCATTTTCTTCTTTGTAACCTATGCAATTTCTGGCGGCGATGCATTGGAGGGATTCATGTATGCGATCTTCTGAAACCAGCCAAAAGCGGCGTGCTTTTTCTTTGGTGCTGTTTTTGCTCATCTTCTGCGGAATGCAGTATACGGCGGCCCGGTTGTTTTCGATTCAAAACACTTATACGGCATTGCAGAGGATGGAGTATGATACCCAGGAACGTATCGATATTGCACTGATTGGAAATTCTCTGCTGGGTCGTGCTATTAATCCAGAGGTAGTCGAAGGCAAGCTGCAAAAGAATGCCTTCAATTTAAATATCAGCTCTGCTTATAGCCGTACCTATTATGCACTTGCAAAGGAAGTGCTGGGGAAGTTTTCCCCGGAAGCAATGATTGTATGCTACGACCCTTTGGAGGCTTATGAGGTTGATGCAATTGAAAAGCCTATTGTAGCCTATTGGGCATCCCAAATGCTGACAGAACCGGTTAACAGGTTTGTGTACAATGCAGAATCTGCGCTGGCGGATCAAAACTATCTGGACAGGCTGTTTCCCTGGCGATATTCGCCGGCAGGAAAATGGACGAGGGTTCAGGATAACTGGCAGGTGCTTCTAGGAAATGCCTGGGAGGTATATGGGGAGCCCAGCAAATATACATCTGAGGACAAAGCCAATCATGTGACGCATCATTATGTAAAAAATGGTCATTATGAATCAACTGGCTCTGGAAACTGGGTGATGAATGGATACGATGGGCGCAGGTCAAATGGCAAAAGCTCCCCTGTAATATATGAAAAGTATTACCTGGCCCTGAAAGATGAATGCGAAAAAAGAAATTGTCAGCTGATCATCATGTCGATTCCTGCCCATGTGGTTCATCAACTGCGAGCACAAAGCTACATGGACAGCAATGATGCCATGGCACGCTTCTGCCAGGAAAACGGGATTACATTTTTCAATATGATGTATGCAAAACCAGAGTTGCTTCCTTCCCTTGACGAGTACTACGCTGATTTGTTCCACCTGAAGGCAGAAGGCGCACAATGCCTTTCAGCGGCCTTGTGCGATGTGTATGACCTGTATATGGCCGGGGAGGATATTCAGCACCTGTTTTATACGCGGGAGGAATACCTCGCCAGCATCGACTATGTGACCAACACCTGGCTGAGCAGGAAAACTAAGGATGGCGCAACCACCTTTACTGCGGACAGCAATTACGGCACGCTGGTCACCCCGGAATACAGGTTTGTCCAGCTGAGCGAGGACGGCACCGAGGTGCTGCTGCAGGACTGGTCGGAGCAGGCCACGTTTGCCACTGAAACGGCAGCAAAAGAGCTGGGAACGGTGCGGGTATACGCCCGGGCGTTGGGCGCCGGGGAAGACGATGCCGTTTACTATGACCTGGAGCCATAACCAAAGCCAAGGACAAGGAGGAATTGAAAATGCGCTACACCGTGTTGGAGTATCTGGAGCAATCCGCTGGCAGGTATGCAGAAAAAGCTGCCTATGTGGATGAAAACAGAAGCATGACTTTTGCGCAGCTTTACAATGAAACAAGGCAAAACGCCATGGCCCTGCTGGAGCTGGGCATCCGCCATCGGCCGGTGGCGGTGTATCTGGATAAAAGCGTGGAATGCATTGCTGGCTTCCTGGGAGCTGCCGCCAGCGGGAATTTCTATTCTCCGCTGGACACACATATGCCCATGCCACGGATTCAGCGGATTATGGACACGCTGAAGCCGGCGGCTATCCTGACGGATGCGACCCACAGGGAGGCCGCGATGGCGTTCGCCGGCGATGCAGCCATTGTGGTATACGAACAGGCGCAGCAGCTGCCCCTGGACGAGCAGCGCCTTGCTCAGGCAGGCAGCGAAATCATCGATACGGATGTGCTGTATGTGCTGTTCACCTCCGGCTCCACGGGGAACCCCAAGGGGGTTATCATCTCCCACCGCAGCGCTTACGATTTCATCGAGTGGGGTGCCAGGGCGTTTGGTATTGATGATACCTGGGTGCTGGGCAATCAGACACCCTTCTATTTCAGCATGTCGGTCTTCGATATTTACCAGACGCTTCGCAACGGTGCAACCATGTACATTGTGCCCCATACGGCGTTTTCCTTCCCGGTGGTGCTGATGCAGTATCTGTACGACCATAAAATCAACAGCCTGTTTTGGGTGCCCTCGGCCCTGAGCATGATTTCTGCTCTGGGTGCGCTGAACAGCCCCCATCTGCCGGAGCTGCGGAATGTGTTCTTCGGCGGCGAATCCATGCCCATGAAGCAGCTGAACAAGTGGATCAAGGCCTATCCGGATGTGCGTTATGCAAACTTCTATGGCCCGACAGAGGTTACGGACACCTGCACCTGTTATGTGGTCAATCGCGCCTTTGGAGATACGGAGCGGCTTCCCATGGGCTTTGCCTGCGCCAACAAGGATGTGTTCCTCCTGGATGAACAGGACCGGCTGGTGACGGATGATGCCATTGGCGAGGTTTGCGTCCGTGGTTCTGGGTTGGCGTATGGTTACTATAATGACGCGGAGAAAACCGCAGAGGGTTTTGTGCAGAATCCGCTGAATACATCCTACCCGGAAAGAATCTACCGCACTGGCGACCTGGCCCAGCGCAACGAGTATGGCGAGTTGGTTTACCTTTCCCGAAAGGATTTCCAAATCAAGCATATGGGGCACCGCATTGAATTGGGGGAGATTGAAACGGCGATTTCCTCGGTGGATGGCATTGAGGCTAATGCTTGCCTGTACGATGCCCAGCGGCAGAAGATTGTGGCTGTCTATGCCGGCAGCATTGACGAAAAAGAACTGATGCAAAGGCTGAAGGGTCTGCTGCCGGAATATATGCTGCCCAACAAACGTATCCATCTCGATCAGATGCCCCTGAATCTGAACGGAAAAGTGGATAGACAAAAACTGAAGGAACTGCTGAAATAAGGAGGAATCGAAATGGAAATCGCGGTGGTTGGTTTCATTGCTTTGTGGCTGACGGCAGCGGGGGTGCTTGCCTACCTGCAAATCAAGAAGGACTTTAAGAAATAAGGGGAGGGTACAAATGAATATTTATTTCATCGGCATGTGTGTTGCCATGCTGCTCTATGTGCTGATTGGTGCCATCATCAGCCGCACAGTCAAGGATGCAAACGATTTCTATGTAGCCGGGCGCCAGGCGCCGGTGCTGCTGATTGCCGGCTCCATCATCGCTTCCTATACCAGCACGGGTATGTTCATGGGTGATGCTGCCCAGTGCTTTGAGGGCGCGTTTTCACCGGTGATCATCTTTGCCGGCATGCAAAGCGCCGGCTACATCGTGGGTGCCGTGTTCTTTGGCAGGTATCTGCGCCGAAGCAAGACCTTCACCCTGCCGGAGTTCTTTGGCAAGCGTTTCTGCTCGCGGCCCATGCAGATTCTGGCGGCAGTTACGGCCATCATGATGATGACGGTGTACTTTCTTTCCGTCATGCAGGGCATTGGTACGCTGATGACGGTGGTGACCAATGCGGACTACAACCTGTGCATTGTTCTGACCATGATCACCATTACCCTGCTGACGGTAACCTCCGGCTCCAGGGGTGTGCTGATTACGGACACCATCATGGCCGGCGTCTTCACCCTGGCGATGGTGATTTCCCTGTTGGTGATTGGCAACCATTCCGGCGGGTTTATCGATTCCGTTCGCAATATTGCGGCCAATCCCTCCCTCAGCGGGCTGCTCTCCTGGGGCGGAAAGCCTGGCCCCCTGTATGATACGGGCATTGAAAATGTGACCTGGGGCCTGATTTACGGTGTGGTGTGGATGTCAGTGTGCATGGTGGGCCCGTGGCAGTCCAGCCGATATATGATGGCAAAAAGCGAGCATGCCATCATCCGCTCTGCCCCCATTTCTGCCATTGGCGTGTTCATCATGGAGCTGATGGTGGGTCTGACGGCTGTGATTCTGCGCCTTTCTGTGCCGGAGGGTACCGATTCCTCCCATGTGATGATCTGGGCTGCCATGAATGTGCTGCCCACCATTCTGGGCGTGGTGCTGCTGACGGGCGTGCTGTCTGCCGGCATCTCTTCGGCAACAACGTTCCTGCATCTGGTGGGTGCTTCCATTTCCAACGATGTGGTGCGGGCAGAAGGAAAGCATTCCATCAAGATCAGCCGCATTGCCATGGTTTGCGTAAGCCTGCTGGTGCTGGGGTATGCGCTGATTAATCCGCCGTCCATCTTCTGGATCATGTTCCTTGGCGGCTCCATGGCGGCATGCTCCTGGATGCCGGTGGCTGTGGGCTGCATTTTTTCAAAGCGGCTGACGAAAACCGGTGCCTTCTGCGGTATGCTTTTCGGCATGCTGGGGTGCTTTGTGATGAAGATGTATTCAACGATCGCTGGCATCACCCTGCCGGTGTACTTGGATCCCAGCCTGGTGGGCATGGTGTGCAATGTGATAGCCATGGTTATTGGTTCGGCGCTGACAAAGGTAACACCGGAGGAGACCCGTGCACGGGAGGAACTGTTTGTCATCCCTGAGGAGGAGAAGGATCAGAAGGAAATCAAAAAGACCTTCACATGGGGCAAGGCCACGATGCTGCTGGGCGCGCTGGTGTTTGTACTGCTGCTGGTACTGTGGATTGTTCCCTACTATCAGGGAATCAGCATGATGTAAATGGAGGAAAAGACAATGAAGGAAAAAATCATCGGCATTCTGAATGATATTAAGGAAGATGTTGACTATGAAACCTGTACAGCGCTGATCAAGGAAGGCATTCTGGCCTCGCTGGATATAATCCAGTTGGTGGGCAACCTGAATGACGAATTTGATATTTCGATCCCTGCCAGCGAAATCATCCCTAGGAACTTTGACAGCGTTGATGCCATGGTAGCCATGGTGTCCCGCTTGCTGGACGAGTAAAAGGGCAGACCACGGAAAAGCAAAAGCGGCTCCGCACTTCGAAGAACTTGCGCCTTCGGGGTGCGGAGCCTTTTTGCGGCCGGCAGGTTCACACCTGTTCATGGTGTTCTGGTAGCTTTCGGCATAGCCGCGGGTCATCATGGCAGAGATCCGAATTCCGTGAACTCCATGGCGCATCCCTCCTCGCCAAATCCACAGCATCAGCCCGCTGCTGATAAAGCCGCCCAGCATCGCGAAGGGTACCACGGGCAGGCCCACCTTCACATGGAACCATTTCTGACGGTATTCCTTTTCCATGTGCTCCGTTCCGGAAGACGGAGACGCTTGATGCTGGCAAACAGCACCCAATCCGGAAAAAAGGTGTCCCAGGCAAACGCGCTGAGCATATAAACCCACGCCAGCCCTACACCCTGCCAGAAGGTTTTGTTCCTGCCAGGTGCAGCATCCAGGCAAACAGGAACAAAAACACCACCACCGCAATCAGCTTTTTCAGGATCATCAGTTTGGTCGGCTTTTCTTTTGCGGCTTCTTTGTGCTGGGAGTGGTAGTATTCCGCCTGAATCTCCGGGGGATAGTCGCTGATAAAGGTCGGTGGGCTGATGAACAGCATCCCCAGCACCAGCACGGCGAAGCCAAGGAGCAAGACGGCGATCTCAATGAAAATGACGGAAAGATTCATTTGCGTATTCCTCCTGTTTTGGCGGCCTGCAGTTTGCTATATCTAACCACCGGGCTTTTGAAAAGCCGCCCTGGGGCAGCCATTCACTTCATCCGTTTTCCAGCTAACATTATGCAGCGGCACAGGGAAAAGTCAATCCTTCCATGACCGCCGGGAAGGAACAGCGTTATCCATGCCTGGCGGTGATTATTGAAAATGCAACAGGTTAGGTCAGAATGAGTCAAACCGCTACAAAAGGAAAAACCCCGGAAACTCAGTGTTTCCGGGGCTTTCAGGCACTTTTCTGATGAAATTAGCGCTTGGAGAACTGAGGCGCACGACGGGCAGCCTTCAGGCCGTACTTCTT
>CAYMOM010000025.1:0-20054 GCA_964391995.1 uncultured Faecalibacterium sp. | reverse complement strand
TGACCATCAGCAAGCTGGAAACCCACTTCCTGGCAGGCGGCAATGTGGACAGGGTGATCAACGCCCTGATCGCCGCCCAGCGCGCCAACATTGAAATGGCCTTTGAGAAGGCCTGTGCCATCGACCTGGCCGGCCGTGACGTGTTCGAGGCCGTGCAGATGAGCGTTACCCCCAAGGTGATCGAAACTCCTGTGGTTGCCGCCATTGCCAAGGATGGCATTGAGCTGCGGGCCAAGGCCCGGGTCACCGTGCGCACCAACATCGAGCGCCTGGTGGGCGGCGCCGGGGAGGAAACCGTCATCGCCCGCGTGGGCGAAGGCATCGTGACCACCGTCGGCTCTGCCGAAACCCACAAGCAGGTGCTGGAGAACCCCGACCTGATCAGCCGCACGGTGCTGGCAAAGGGCCTGGACGCCGGTACGGCCTATGAGATTCTCTCCATCGACATTGCGGATGTGGACGTGGGCCGGAACATTGGCGCCCAGCTGATGATGGACCAGGCCGAAGCCGACCGCCGCATTGCCCAGGCCAAGGCCGAGGAACGCCGGGCCATGGCTGTTGCCCACGAGCAGGAAATGAAGGCCGCCGTGCAGGAAATGCGGGCCAAGGTGGTGGAGGCCGAGGCCGATGTGCCCCGGGCCATGGCTGCCGCCCTGCGTGATGGCAAGCTGGGCGTAATGGACTACTACAACATGCAGAACACCGTGGCAGATACCACCATGCGGGAGTCCATCGCCAAGGCCTCTGCACCCCAGCAGACGCCCCACATGCCCGAAAAGAAGTAAGGCGTAACACCCTGGGAAAGGAGGTTCCGCCGTGGAAGACCTGTTGGAGTTCATTGCCGTTATCTTCGTACTTGTAGGCCTCATCAGTAAAAGCCGGAAGCGCAAGGGGACAAAGACGCCCCAATCCAAGCAGTGGGAAAAGCTGGAGAAGTCGCTCAATCAGCTGTTTGACGAACCTGTAACCAGGCCTGCGAAGGCCAAGCCACAGCCCCAGCCCAGCCCCATGGGCGAAATGACCCACGAGGGCATTCACCCCTGCGAGGAGCACGGCATGCCGCCTAAGCAGCTGGCCATGGAGGTTCAGCCTGCGCCTGTCACCGGTAGCCTGCCGGAAACCACCCACGAGGGCGAGCACCCCTGCGATATGCACAATGCCGCACCCCTTGCAGCGCCGGAGCCTGCACCTGTGGAGGAGCAGCCCGGCCTGCAGCTGGACTGGACGGGGGACAGCATGGTGAAGGCCTTCATCATGCAGGAGGTTTTCACCCGGCCTTGCCAGCGAAGACGCGCGTAAATACCGGGGAGGAAGGCAGCTTCCTCCCCATTTTTGAAGGATGTGATACTGTATGGAGCCTATCCGCGTGGTGATTGCCGACGATGATGCCGGCATGCGGCTGATTGAGCGGAAAATCATCGGCAAGGTGGAGGGCTTTTCCCTGGTGGGTGAGGCCTGCAATGGCGCGGAATTATTGGACATGGTGGAAAGGCTGCGGCCCCAGGTGGTGTTCCTGGATGTGGAAATGCCCGAAAAAACCGGTGTGGAATGCGCCCGGGTGATTCAGGACATGGATCCATCCATGGTGCTCATTTTCGCCACCGCCCACGACCAGTACATGGGCGATGCCTTTGAGGTGTACGCCTTCGACTATCTCATTAAGCCCTTTAAGGTGGAACGGGTGCTGCAAACCATGGAGCGGGCCAGGGACCGCCTTGCCCGGGTGGATGAAAAGCCGCTGCCCGTGCCCGCCGCCCCCGCCCCCAAGGCCAGCGGACGGCTGATGCTCCACCACCGGGACGGGGTATCCTTTCTCAACATGAGCGACATTCTGCTGGTGCAGCGGGAGGAGCGCTCCACCGTGCTCTACACCGCAGGCGGCGGCAGGTATGTCACGGGGGATTCCCTGGCGGATACAGAAGGCCGGCTTGATCCTGCCGTGTTCTTCCGCTGCCACAAGAGCTACATCATCAACCTGAACGCCATCAGCAACATTACCCCCTATGGCCGCTGGACCTATATTGTCCGCCTGAACGGCACCGACCACGATGCGCTGATCACCCACGAAAAATATGAAGAGCTGGAGCAGATGTTCACCTGAGCAGGCAGTTCAAAAAAAGTGGCCGAAGCCACTTTTTTTGATGGGTCAGCTGAGGGCGGCACCCAGGGCCTGGCACTGGGTCAGGGCATCCTCGTCAGGCTCTTCGCAGCAGATGACGCTTTCCGCCGCCAGGGTGATGCCATCCCGGGCGCAGCGCTCCTCCCAGGTGCGCATCCACTCGCCATCGCCCCAGCCGTAGGAGCCGAACAGCGCTATCTTTTTCCCGGTCAGGCTGCCCTCCACGGCGGTGAACATAGGCTCGAACTCGCTTTCCTCCAGCACCTCGGCACCCATGGCGGGACAGCCAAAGGCCAGGGCGTCAAAGCCGGCAGCCATATCGGCAGTAAATTCCCCGCAAGTCAGCAGGGAAACCTCCCCGCCGGCCTGCCGGGCGCCCTGGGCAACGGCCTGGGCCATGGCCTCGGTGTGGCCGGTTCCGCTCCAGTAAACAACAGCAATCTTCATGTACATCTTCCTTTCCTTGGTGAATTATGCAGCCACGGTCAGCTGCTCGATGCTGCGCCCCTGTGCCCACAGGCGCAGATACACCTCCGAGCACCGCTTGTAGCGGGCAAAGGTGCGCCGGGCGGCGGCTACATCCCCATACACCTTCCAGCAGCCGCTGCACTTGGCGGCTTCCTTGCGGTGGATGAAGCCATACACATCCTCCGGCGGATAGCTGAGGAACAGGCCAATCTCGTGGGGAAATTCCTCCTGCTGCCCCATGCGGTGGATCAGCCTGCACAGGCACTGGCTGGCGCTGGCGCAGGGATAGCCGCAGCTTTTCAGCAGCCGCCGGGCGGACGGGCAATTCAGGTCGTTCTCCAGCATGTGCGGGCGATAGACGTAGATCAGGTAGTGCCCGCTGCGGGAGCGGATGGGCAGCACCCGCAGCCCTTTGCCCGTCAGCCGTTGGTTCAGCCCGCGGACAAAGGCATTCACCTCCTGCTCCCCGGCGCAGGCGCAGGAAAACAGATTTCCGGTTTTGATGCTGGCAAGCGTTGGCGCACAGTGACGGATCAGCTGCTCCTCGGACATGAAACCACCTCCATGTGTTAGAATAGTCTAACCATTCGGCCGAAAAGAATGCTGGCAAAACCGGCGCATAAGTTAGATATATCTAACTTCCACGGCGATACTATACCAGCTTTTGAAGGCGCTGTCAAGGGGGAAAAGGAAGGAAAACTGCTGCCAAAGGCGGAGATTTCCCATGGGGGATGAATGATCTGGCGATATTTGCCCGAATTTTTTACATACATTCAACCAAAAACTGTCCATGTTTTTCTTGCAATGTTCCATGTATGATGATAGCAGTGAATGTGGCTGAACATAAGTGAACAGACGATCCCAGTTGGCATAACAGGAGGTTAGAAGCATGGAGAGCACAAAGAAAGTGATCCAGCCTGCTCTTTCACGGACGCCCAGGAGCAGGGGACAATACATCCTCAGGCGCCTGCAGGAAAGCTGGCAGTGGTACGTTCTTCTGCTGCCTGCGCTGGTGTATGTGTTTATCTTTGAATACCTGCCCATTTACGGGCTGCGCATCGCCTTTGTCGATTTCAAGCCGCGCCGGGGCATCAACGGCAGCGAATGGGTATGGTTCGAGCATTTCATCCGCTTTTTCCAGTATCCGAAGTTCTGGGATTTGCTGAAGAATACCCTGTCCATCACCCTCCTGTCGCTAACCACCTTCCCCTGCGCCATCATTTTTGCACTGCTGCTTAACGAAGTGCAGAACATGAAGCTGAAGAAATCTGTGCAGATGCTGACCTACGCGCCTCACTTCCTTTCCGAGGTTGTGGTCTGCTCGCTGATTCTGATGATGCTCAATCAGTCCTACGGCCCGATCAATAATCTGATCGCAGCCATGGGCGGGGATCGGATTCCCTTTATGACCAGGCCTGAATACTTCCCGGCGATCTACGTCTGGTCGGGCGTGTGGCAAAACCTGGGCTGGAGTTCCATCCTGTACATCTCCGCCCTGTCCAGCATCTCCCCCGAACTGGTGGAGGCCGCCAAGATCGATGGCGCCAACCGCCTGCAGATCATCCGCCATGTGAACCTGCCCGGCATTTCGCCCACCATTGCCATCAACTTCATCATGAGCATCGGGCGTCTGCTCTCCGTAGGCTACTCAAAGATCTTCCTGCTGCAGAATGACCTGAACCTGGATGCCTCGCAGGTTATCTCCACTTATGTGTATCAGGTTGGCCTGGTGGATTTCCAGTACGATTACTCCGCCGCCATCGGCCTGTTTAACAACGTGGCCAACATCATCGTGCTGTTGCTTGCCAACAAGGTTGTGAAAAAGGTTACCGATACGGGCCTGTTCTGATGAAAGGAGGAAAGCAGGTATGACCAGCATTGCCGCAAAGCCCAGGAAAAAGAGAATCTCCGCATTTGATTTCGTTGTCAATGCCATCCTTATCTTCATCACCCTGCTGTGCCTGTATCCGCTGTACTACACGGTGATTGCCTCAGTTTCCGATTTTACCGCAGTGGCTACAGGCAAGGTAGGCTTCTGGCCCATTGACTTCCAGCTGAAGGCTTACAAGGCCGTGTTTGAAAACCAGCAGATTTGGATGGGCTACCGCAACACCATTATCTACACGGTGCTGGGCACGGCGTTCAACCTATGCCTGACCATCCCCACCGCCTATGTGATGAGCAAGAAGCAGATGTTTGGCCACAGCGTCATCACCTGGTATTTCCTCATCACCATGTACTTTGGCGGCGGCATGATTCCCACCTACCTGCTCTACAAGGATCTGGGCCTGCTGAACAATCCGCTGGTCATGATCGTTACCGGCGGCCTGAGCATCTATAACATGATCGTGGCCCGCACCTACTTCTCCTCCAGCATCCCGGCTGACCTGTATGAGGCTGGCCGCATCGATGGCTGCAGCGAGTTTGGCCTGTTCTTCAAGATTGCGCTGCCCCTATCCATGCCCATCACCGCGGTGATGATGCTCTACTACGCTGTTGGCCACTGGAACAGCTACTTCAACGCCATGATGTACCTGACCAAGGTGGATTACCAGCCCCTGTCCCTGGTGCTGCGGCGCATCCTGATTATGAACCAGGCCGCCGTGGACGAGGCCGGCCTGATGACGCTGGATCCCGCCCTGCTGCAGGACGCTGCCGAGCGGGCTAACCTGGCCATCGTGATGAAGTATGCCCTGGTGCTCATTGCCAGTGCCCCCATGCTGGCTGTTTACCCTTTCATTCAGAAATACTTTGTCAAGGGCGTCATGATTGGCGCACTGAAGGGTTAACCCCTGCTGTGGATCGACCGCACCCTGCTGGGATGCGTTCATCAATAATCGAAAGGAAGGAATCACCATGAAGAAACTTGTTTCCCTGATTCTGGCTGGCATGATGCTGCTTGCTTCCATCAGCTTTGCTGTGGCTGACGAGAAGCCCGTCATTACCCTGCTGACCACCCGGCAGACCGCCGGCACCAACGATGTGACTGACCTGTGGATCTTCAAATACCTGGAGGATAAGTTCAACGTGAAGTTTGAACTGGAGCAGACCATGGACGAAACTGCTACCTCCCAGCGTATCGGCCAGATGTACGGCTCCGGCGACCTGCCGGACATCGTGCTGGGCATCAACCTGACCAACGATCAGGCCATGTCCTTCATCGAGGAAGACTACCTGCTCTCCTGGAACGACCTGATCACCGCCGAAAAGATGCCCAACACCTGGCAGGCCATGCAGGACTACCCGGATGCCTTTGCTGCTTCCACCGCGCCTGATGGCAAGATCTACTCCCTGCCTTACATCCGCGGTGCCGTGTATTACAACAATACCGGTGCTTACGGCCGCAGCGTTCGTGTGTATGTGAACACCGAATGGATGGAGAAGTCCGGCGTTGAAAAGATGCCTGAAAACCTGAATGAGGTGCTGGAGATGCTGCGGGCCTTCAAGGCCGCTGACCCCAAGGGCCTGGGCGAAATGAACATGCCCCTGGTGAACAACTCCACCAAGTTCTACGACTATGTGTGGCATTGCATGGGCTTCTACGGCGCCAGCAGCACCCAGGAATACGGCACCCGCTTTGCCATCCGCGATGGCGAGGTTGTTCTGCCCGCCTATACCGAGCAGGCCAAGGCCTTCCTGACCCTGTTCAACACCATGTATAACGAGGGCCTGTTCTCCAAGTCCCAGTTCGAGTCTGACAAGACCATGCGCCGCGGCTGGATCTCTGCCGGCTACGCTGGCCTGATCGGCGATGATACCCTGCAGTACACCCAGGAAGACTGGCCCAACTGGGTTGGCCTGCCCCTGGTTCCCTCCGAGTATTGCGAGAAGCCCATCGCCTCTGTGAACATGGGCTACACCCTGCACGGCACCTGGGTCAACTCCGCTGCCAAGAACATCGACAAGATCCGCGAGATCCTGGACTACTTCTACTCCGATGAAGGCGCTGCCCTGTATATGTACGGTCCCATGAAGGGCCAGGAAGGTTACGAGGGCTATGAAGGCTGGTACTTCAACGAGAACGGCGAGCGCATCTGCGATCCCGTTGTCCGCGGCGAAGTGAACGGCCAGTCCACCTACGTTGACAAGATGATCTCCCCCTGCTACTACATTGGCGGCCGCTTCGACCATGCTGCCGATTACCTGTATGTGATGGCCGGCATCGATCATGAACCCCAGACCGCGCCCATCACCGACGCGCTGACCGGGCTGACCCAGCAGGCTGCCATCGACCGCAATCCCACCCCCGATAACTGGGACGGCTGGTGGAACATTCATCAGGCTGAGGTGATGGAAGGCAAGCTGACCTTCGTGATCCTGCCCAACGTGTTCATGACCGCCGAGCAGAGCGGGCGCGTGGCCGACCTGAAGCCCCTGATTGAGAACCATGTGAAGGCCGAATCTGCCAAGTTCATCGCCGGCGTGCGCCCCCTGGACGAGTTCGACGCCTATATGGACGAGCTGAAGGCCCTGGGCATTGAGGAGTACATCCAGCTGCACAAGGATGCCTATGCCGCCTACATGAACGCTAATTTCGCCAAATAATCATTAACCAACCACACGGGGGCAGGGCAGGGGTGCCCTGTCCCCGGTTTTCCATCTTTGGAGGGAATAAGCATGAATTGCTTCTTTGACAAGGAACACATCGTTTCCATCTGCTGCGATGCTTCCGAGCCAACCTGTGTGCACCTGGCTGTGGAGGATCTTATCAGCGACCTGCGCAAGCTCTCCGGCAGGGCGCCGGCGCTGCTTGATTCGCTGCCCGGCGATACGATGCGGCATGTGCTGCTGGTGGCTACGGCCAGCCCGCTTTCCCTGGCTGCCGTGGGCATTGATGCATCCCCCATCGCCGGGAAAGAGGAGCACTTCATGCTTGTCCCCTTTGCACAGGGCCTGGCTGTCATCGGCAGCGACAAGCGCGGCACCATGTGGGGCGTGTATGAGGTGTGCCGGCGGTATCTGCATGTGGATCCCCTGTACCTGTGGACGGACCATGAGCCGCAGCAGGTGGAATCCCTGCCCATGCCCGCCGGAACCATCATCGACGGGCCGAAAACCTACCGCTACCGCGGCTGGTTCATCAACGATGAAGACCTGATTGAAGGCTTCTGCCGGCAGGGAACGCCGGAGAAGGACTATCGCTTTCAGCAGGACTATCGCGGCATGCTGGACATGCTTATTGAAACGGCGCTGCGCCTGCGGCAAAACCTGCTCATTCCCTGCTCCCACCTGGATATCCTTCGCCCGGAGGACGAGGCCATTGTGGCCCGCATCACCCAGCGGGGCATGTATGTTTCCATGCACCATCAGGAGCCGGTGGGCGTCCACCAGTTCACCCTGGACCGCATCTGGGCGGAAAGGGGCGGCACGGGCAATGTGAATTTCATCGATAATACCGATTTCTACCGGGAAATCTGGGGGAAGTACATTGCCCGCTGGGCCAGGTATGACGGGGTGATCTGGCAGCTGGGCCTGCGGGGACGGGGCGACCGGCCTGTGTGGTACCAAAACGCCCGCGTGCCGGACAGCACCCAGGCTCGGGGGCAGCTGATTTCCGATGCGATCCGCATGCAGCTGGATATGATCAAGGCGGCCTGTCCCGGCCGGGAAGTGCTGTCCTCTGCCACGCTGTGGATGGAGGGCATGCCCCTTTACCGGGCTGGCGCGCTGAAGTTCCCCCAGGGAACGATGGTGATCCAGTCCGATTTTGGCCCTGATCAGATGTGGGGCGAAGGCTACGGCGAAACGCCCCGTTACCCGGGCACGGACTATGGTGTGTATTACCACCTGGCCTTCTGGGGCTGCGGCCCGCACCTGATCCAGGGCAACCGCCCGGAGAAAATTCGCTTCAATTTCCGCCAGGCCCTTCAAAAGGGCGATACCGGCTATGTGGTGCTGAATGTTGCCAACTTCCGGGAATTCGTCATGGGTGTGCGCTATGAGGCGGAGCTGACATGGGACATCCATGCCGATGATGCGGATGCCTTCCGCGCCGCCTGGTGCAGGGATGAATACGAGGTGGAGGAAACCTCCGGGCTGGAGGCGCTGTACACGGCCTACTTCCGGTGCTTTGCCCCCATGGATGACACGGTTTTCCCGGCGCAGATGACCTTCAACGATGGCATGGCCCGCCGGGTGGCGCTGAAGCTGATGCAGATCATCCGGGGCAGCGAACTGCGGCAGGAGGACATCCAGAACAAGCGGCTCTACGCCTTCCATACAACGGACGACTTCATCCGATACTATCAAGATGCAACGGCACAGGGCCTGGAGCGCTTCCGCCAGGTGCACGCAGCGGCCCTGGCGGCCCGGGAGAGCATCCCGGCGCACAGGCAGCGCTTCTTTGACAGCAATGTGCTGGTGCAGGTGGAGATCATGCTGGGCATGTACGGCTGGGTGAACGCCCTGGCCCGGGCGGCGGAAAACCGGCGGGCCAATGGCAGCGACGGGGATTTCTGCTCCTGTATCGATCAGGCGGCAGCGGCCCTTGACCAGGCGATTGCCTGCCGGCAAAAGGCGCTCTGGGGGCGCTTCATCCACTGGTATGACGGCGACCGGCTGATGAACCTTCGGGAATGCCGCCGCCTGACAGGTACGCTGTATCCGGCAGCCCAGGGGGAATCCGCAGACAAACTGGGCAAGCTGATTGAGTGAGGTGCTGACATGAATACCATCTACCAGCAGGGCGCGCTGTCCGTAAGCAGCAGCATAGCCATGACGGTGCAGGTCAACCAAAGGGAAATGGAACCCAATCTGACCGAGTATACCTTCCACCTGGCGTGGGACGCAGCGGAGGCGGAAGCGCCGGAGAGCAAGGTGCGCATCCTTTGGGTGCTGCCCTGCGTGAATGTGCAGTATGCCTGGCACCCCGAGTGCCGCGCCCGCCGGGTGCTGGACAGCGACTGGCGCATGAAGCACCAGTCCATGCTGACGGGCTCTGCACCCCTGGCGGTGGGCTTCAACGGCGGGGACGAAAGCACCTGCGCCATTGCAGCCAGCGAGGTGCGGAAGGTAACGGCCCTCCACCTGGGCGTTCATGACGAGGATAACACCCTCCATGCGGATTTCACCATGGGCCTGGCCCAGTTCAAAGGTCTGCCGCCCTGCACGCAGGTGAAGATTCGCCTGGATCTGCGGCATGTGCCCTTTCACCAGGCCATCGGGGATGCCTGCCGCTGGTGGGATCAGGTGCTGGACATGCAGCCCATGCCTGTGCCGGAAAGCTGCTTTAAGCCGCTGTATTCCTCCTGGTACAATTTCCACCAGGCGGTCACCGCGCCTGCCATTGAAAAGGAATGCGCCCTGGCCAGCAAGCTGGGCATGGAAACCATCATCCTTGATGACGGCTGGCACTCCGAGCATGATGCGCCCGGATACGGCTACACCGGCGATTGGCAGGTGTGCACGGCTAAATTTCCCGATATGGCAGAGCATGTCCGCCGGGTGCATGGGCTGGGCATGAAATACATGGTGTGGTACAGCGTGCCCTTCATCGGCTATCATGCGCAGAATTTTTCCCGGTTTGAAGGAAAGCTGCTGCGCAGGGTGGATCGCAACCAGTGCGGCGTGCTGGATCCCCGTTACCCGGATGTGCGGGAATATCTCATTGGCATTTACGAGCATGCGGTGCGGGCCTATGACCTGGATGGCCTGAAGCTGGACTTCATCGACCAGTTTGAGGACCGGGATCATCTTCCCCTGCACCCGGAAATGGACTATGCCTGCGTGCAGGAGGCCACCGAGCGCCTGATGACCGATGTGATGGAGCGTCTGCGGGCCATCAAGCCTGATGTGATGATTGAGTTCCGCCAGCGCTACATCGGCCCGGCAATGCACCGCTTCGGTAACATGTTCCGCGTGGGGGACTGCGCCAGCGACATTGTGATGAACCGGGTGTGCTCCACCGACCTGCGGCTGATGGGCGGCAAAACCGCCACCCATTCCGATATGCTGACCTGGAGCCACCAGGAATCGGCCGAGGATGCAGCGCTGCAGATCCTCAACAGCATTTTCAGCGTGGTGCAGTTTTCACAGATCATTGCCGATATGCCGGAGAGCCACCTGCGCATGGTGAAGTTTTGGCTGCAGTTCGCCCGGGAAAACGAGCAGGTGCTGCTCCACAGCGAGTTTATTCCCATGGAGCCTCAGTTCATGTACCCAGTCATCAAAGCGCAGGACGAAACCACCGCCATCATTGGTGTGTATGCCCTGCGCAAGGTGATTGAAATCGACCCGAGCCGCCGGCAGGTGAAGCTCATCAATGCCACCAAGGCGGACAGGCTGTACCTGCATTTCCAAGGCCCGTGCCGTGTGCGGATGACCATCCGCAATGTGCTGGGCGAAATTGTGCAGGAGGTCAGCGGCCAGCAGCCGGGAAGCATCTGCTGCGTGGATGTGCCCTGCAGCGGCCTGGCAGAGCTGACCCTGGGTTGACAAGGGGCGGGGGATTGCTGTATCTTGTTGGAAAGGGGGGATCGGGATGAAACGCCTGCTGTGTGCGCTTTTGCTGTTGATGGCCTGCCTGCCTGCTTCGGCGGAAAAGGCCGTTCCAGGCAGCATCACGGTGATGGTCTTTGACCGGGGCAATGTTCCCAGCAGTGAAGGCAATGCCGCCAATAACCGCTGGACGCAGTGGGTGAAGGACAATGCGCCTGTGGCGGTGGAGTTTGTTTCCGTTGCCCGCGCCGATGCCGATCAGATTCTCGTGCACCTGTTTGCCAACGACAGCGCGCCGGACTATATCCCCTATGGATCGAATCCGCAAGCCTTTGTCACCAACGGCATGTGTATGGAGATCACCGATGAGATGCTCCTGCAGGTGCCCAATTACCTGCAGCGCATTGCCGCCTACCCTGAAGCGGACAAGGCAGCCACCTTTGGCGGCATCCGCTATGGCTTCGGCTATGCGGAAAACATCTTCCACAACCACAATATCGTCATCCGCAAGGACTGGCTGGACAACCTGGGCCTGGGCATTCCCACCACCACGGACGAGCTGCTGAACGTTATGCAGGCCTTCACCATCGGTGACCCGGACGGCAATGGCCTCCACGACACCTGGGGCACCAGCATGACCGGCGACAGCCAGCGGATCTACGCCCACATGTGGGGCTTTCCCTGGCCGGAGAAGTATGTGGAGGATGAGAACGGAAATGTTATCTATGCCTGGGAGCGCATGGAGAAATGGCTGGATTTCTGCAAAACGGTTATCAACAGCGGCTATGTCAACCCGGATTTCATGATCATGAAGGGTGACGATGACCGGGTGGATTTTCTCAACGGGCGGATTGGTATATACGGGCAGGCACGCTTTTCCAATCCCTCCTCCGGCACGGCCCTCTACCGGGACTTTATGGCCCGCAACCCGGGGGCGGAGCTGGTGTCCTTTGCCCTGCCCGCCACGGAATACGGCCAGTTTACCGCCCACATCAACGGCGGCGCATCCTTTGATGGCTTCATCAACCCCAAAACGGAGAACCTGGATGGCGTGCTGGCCTATGTTAACTGGCTGATGGAGCCGGAGGTGGAGGAGTATCTCAGCTTTGGCCCCATGGGGGAATATTATGCCCGCAGCGATGACGGAACCTACTACGCTGTCGCATCGGCGGATGTGATTGAAAATGAATTGGCCTGGAGTCCCTTCTACGATGCGTCCATCAAGCTCAACGGCACCGAAGCGGATCGCTTTGCCAACGATCAGTATAACCAATACCTGATCTCCGGCGACCCGGTGATGCAGCAATACGGCGTGCTGTTTTACCAGATGAGCTGCATTGCCAACGAGCCGGGCACATGCGACCCACGCAAGTGGCAGCAGTTTCTGCCGGTGCTGCCCGGCGATTTGCAAGCCATCCGGGTGAAGGCAAACGCCGAGGTGGATGGCATCCTGCGGGCGGCCATGGTCAACCCAGGCATCACTGCGGCGGAGGCTGTGGCCAATGCGCGCCAGGTCTGGGTGGAAGCCGGGGGCGAAAAGGTGGATGCCTTCTACGCCGCGTATTACGCCAGCACCGGGGAAAGCGTCCTGCGCATGTCGGATTTCCAGCGGATGAAGGCCATGCCGCGGCTGACCAGGGCAGCCCAGCGCGTGTATGACCAGCTGACACAATGAGCCTAGCCTCCTGTGCAAGCCTCCTGTGCATTTGCAGGAGGCTTCTTTCTTCCAAAATTCAGCCATGCAAAAGCCGAAAATGGTGCATGGCTTCTTTCTTCCACCTGTGATAAGGTATCATCAGAGGCGTTCTGTTCAACAACATATGAAAGCGAGGATACAAGCATGGCAAAGCGAATCGTATTCATTGGCGCGGGCAGTTATACCTTCACACGCAATCTCTGCCGTGACCTGCTGACCTTTCCGGCATTCCAGGATGCTGAGCTGGTGCTGATGGACATCTCCGATGAAAACCTCGAGCTGGCCCGGAAGATGGTCACCCGCATTGTGGAGGCAGGGCATTACCCTGCAAAGGTCATCTGCACCAAGGACCGGGCCGAGGCCCTGAAGGGCGCGGATGGCGTGCTGTGCACCATTCTGGTGGGCAGCCGGGCCGAGCGGGCCAGCGATGTGGACATCCCCATGAAATACGGCGTAAGCATCTCCTGCGGCGATACCCGCGGGCCTTCCGGCATCTTCGACTACCTGCGCACGGTGCAGACCATGATGGACATCTGCGCCGATATTGACAAGTACTGCCCGGATGCCATTTTCCTCAATTACACCAATCCCATGGCGATGCTCTGCCGCACCATGCAGACCGTTTATCCCCACCTGCACATCACCGGCCTTTGCCACAGCGTGCAGGGCACGGCGAAGAAGATTGCCCGCTGGGCCGGGGTGGATTTTGCCGACTGCACCTACACCTGTGCCGGGCTGAACCACCAGGCCTTCTATGTGGATTACCGCTGCAAGGGCAAGGACATCTATCCTCTGCTGCGGGAGGCGGCCAAACGCCCCGAGGTTTACAACGAGGAGCAGGTGCGCTTTGAAATGTTCAAGCACCTGGGCTATTTCTCCCCCGAAGGTTCCGGCCATCATAGCGAGTATGTGGCCTGGTTCCGCAAGCGCCCCGACCTGATTGAGAAATACTGCACCCACGGCACCGGCAACGATCCGGGGCACGCCGTTACCCCTGAGCGCCGGGCAAAAATGGCTGCTGAGCGCCAGCACAAGCTGGACGAGTGGATGAACACCCCCGTTGACCTGAAGCGCGGCCCGGAGTATGCTGCCTACATCTTCAATGCCATCTTTGGCGATAACGAAATGTTTGAGTTCAACGGCAATGTGCGCAACTTTGGCCTGATTGACAACCTGCCGGAGGGCTGCTGCGTGGAGGTGCCGGTCATCGCCAGCAAAAAGGGCCTGCAGGCCGTGCATGTAGGCCCGCTGCCGCCCCAGTGCGCGCTGATCAACTCCATCTCCGCCCAGTGCGAGGAGCTGGCCATTGAGGCCTATTTGCAAAACGACAGGGAAAAGGTCTACCATGCCTGCCTGTACGATCCGCTGTCCAGCGCCGTGCTGAGCATGGAGGAGATTCATAGCATGGTGGATGAACTGTTCGCTGCGGCGGAACCCTATCTGCCTTTCTACTAAGGAGGAACGACAATGCTTGGCTTTGGATGCATGCGTTTGCCGATGATTGGCGACCAGGTGGACATTCCCCAGTTCTGCAAGATGGTTGACCGCTATATGGCGGCAGGTTTCAACTACTTCGATACGGCCCATGGCTACATTGGCGGGAAAAGCGAAACTGCCCTGCGGGAAGGCCTGACCAGCCGCTATCCTCGGGAAAGCTACATTTTGACGGATAAGCTCTCCGGCAATTTTTTCAACTGCCGGGAGGACATTGCACCCCTGGTGGAGAAGCAGCTGGCCCAGTGCGGCGTGGATTATTTCGACTACTATCTTATGCACGCCATGAACGCGGGCAAGTTCCGCCGGTATACGGAGCTTGGCGCCTTTGATGAAGTGCTGCGGCTGAAGGCGGAAGGCAAGATACGCCACATGGGCATCTCCTTCCACGATGGCGCCGAGGTCCTGGACATGATTCTGACCCAGCAGCCCGCCATCGAGATTGTGCAGATTCAGTTCAACTACCGCGACTATGAAGATCCCACGGTGCAGTCCCGCGCCTGCTATGAGGTTTGCCGCAAGCATGGCAAGCCCGTTCTGGTGATGGAGCCTGTCCGCGGCGGCAATCTGGTGGATCTGCCCCAGGCCGCCAGGGACGTGCTCATGGGACTGAACGGCGGCAGCATTGCCAGCTATGCCCTGCGGTTTGCCGCATCCTTTGAGGGCATTCGGATGGTTCTCTCCGGCATGAGCAGCGAGGAACAGATGGAGGACAACCTGGCTACCATGAAGGATGTGAACCCCCTGAACGATGCGGAAAAGGCTGCCATCGCCCAGGTGGTGGAGATCCTGCGCCATCAGAATCAGATTCCCTGCACCCGCTGCCAGTACTGCACCGAGCGCTGCCCGAAGAACATCAATATCCCGCGCTTGTTCGCCATTGAGAATACCAAGCGGGAGTTCAAGAACGCCCATGTGGCCTGGGATTTCCAAATGGCCGTCAAGGGCCGGGGCAAGCCCTCGGACTGCGTTGGCTGCGGCCTGTGCGAAAAGGCATGCCCGCAGTTCATCGGCATCCGCGGCCTGCTGAAGGAAATCGCCGCGGCCTACGAAGTTTGATCACAAAAACATCCCTGCACGCTTATGGTGCAGGGACAGACTGTCAAAAAACCTCCGGGAGGTGTCGGAGGGCCCGCAGGCCCTCTGACTTCAATCGTATCGCGGGGCTTTGCCGCGCGGGCGGGGCGTTTCCGGCTCCGCCGGAAACTTTCCTTACGCGGAGGAACGGCCGTCAAAGCTGCTTGCAGCTTTGACAGTGACGGAGCGCAAATCCTCGAAAAAGTGGCTTTGCCACTTTTTCGACGCGCTGTCCCTGCACGCTTATGGTGCAGGGAGCTTTTGCGTCAGGGGCGATCCGGCGGGGTGTCCGGCTCCTCGGGCATCAGCGGCAGGCGCAGAATGACCCTGGTGCCCTGGTGCTCGGAGCTTTCGATGTCAAACCCATACTGGGTGCCCAGCTGCAGGCGGATGCGCCGGTAAATGTTGCGCAGGCCCAGGCCGGTGGTGCTGCTGGCTTCGCTGCTGCCATATTCGGCAATGCTGGCCTTCAGTTCCGCCAGCGCCTCGGCAGACATGCCCTTGCCATTGTCCTCCACAATAAACTGTATCTCGTTTTCCCCCACGCGCCTGCCCTCAATGCGGAGCAGCCCGTGACCGATGATTTGCTCCAGCCCGTGGTACATGGCGTTTTCCACAATGGGTTGGAGGATCATCTTCAGCATCCGGCAGGCCAGAATGTCCTCGTCAACGGCGAAGGTGGTGGAGAAACGGCCAGGATAGCGGGCATCCATGATTTGAAGATACTTGCGGATGCAGTCCAGCTCCTGCTGTACGGTGACGATGTGCCCACCCTTGATGCTGTAGCGGAAAATGTCCGACATGGCGTTGGAAATGGTCACAACCTCCGGCACATCATAGGCCAGGCCGATGGAGGAGAGGCAATTGAGGGTGTTGTACAGGAAATGGGGGTTGATCTGGCTGCGCATGGCCAGGATGTGCGCCTGCTTTTCCTCCAGCCTGGCATCGTAGAGGGCGGTTTGCTGATCCAGGTTTTCCTGGGTGATTTCCTCCACCTTTTCCAGCAGCAGGTTGATGTTTTCGGCAATCAGGCCGCTTTCGTTGCGATAGGGGATGGACAGCCGCTGGTGAAGATTGCCGTCCTCGGTGCGCTGCTCCAGGAAGTTGGCAATGGCCTCCACCGGCTCGGAAACGTTTTTGGAGGTCAGGCGATTCATGAAAAGCATGACCAGAACCAGCACGAAGGAAACAGCCAGGCCCGTCATGGACACCGTGCGGATGTCCTCCGTCAGCTCTGCCGCCGGAATGACGGAAACAATCCTCCAGCCGGTGCTTTCGATGATCCGGGACTGGGCGATGGATTTTTGCCCGTTGTACATCAGCGCATCGTTGACGGTGCTGGCATCGCCCTCCTGCCAGAACACATTGGTGAAGGTGTTCCCGGCTGATGGCCCCTTGCTGCTGACGATGATCCGGTTGTCCTGGTCCAGCAGCAGAAAGACGGAGTTCTCCGTGGCGCCATCCACCTGAACCAGCTGCGTAAGATTGTGAATGTTAAGCACCAGCACCCCTGTGCCAATCTTGCTGCCGTCCCCTGTCAGGTATGAATGGAAGATGGGAAACACATAGGTGTAGAAATACTCGTGATAGCCCGCCACATGGTCGATGAACCGGGGCTGCACAAAATCCTCGCTTCGGATATTGTATGCCTCCACCAGGGTGTCTGTCACGCCTTCGTCATTGTGGACAGGGTCGGAAACCTTCCGCGTGGTGTTGTTCAGCAGGAATACGCTGTAGATGTTGGGATTGGATGTGGTGATGGAGGTAATCATCTCCATCACATAGGGGTATAGTTCATAGCTGCGCACCGGGTCGGCAGACACCATCAGCTCCTGCACATATTCGGAATAGGAAAGGATGGAGGAGGAGGCCTGCAGGTGCTTGGCTGCCTCGTCAATGGACTGGGCGGCCTGGGCCATCTGCCGGGTGGCGGTGGTCATCTCCCGCTGGGTGGTCAGGTTGGCATAGCCGGTGAAGTAAATCCCCTGAACCAGCAGCATCAGCGCAAGAATGCAGGCGGTAAGGATGTGAAACTGGTTTTTCAGCGGCAGATGGCGCAGGAGGGAGCGCCGTTTCTTTGCAGGTGCGGTCATGAATGTGCACCCTCCCTGCGGCGGCGGAATTCACCGGGCGTGCAGCCGACGTTCTTTTTGAAAACCTTGTCGAAATAGAAATAATCGTTGTAGCCAACCTGGTCGCAGATGTCCTTCAGGGGGATGGAGGTTGTGGTCAGCAGCTCCTTGGCGTGGGTCAGGCGCAGCCGGGTAATGTATTGGGTGAAGGTGGATTTTGTTTCCCGGCGGAAAAGCTCGCAGCAATAGCTGACGTTGATGAAATACTGGTCGCACAGCTCCTGAAGGTTCAGGCTGTCCATATAGTGGGCATCCACATAGCGCAGAAGCCTGCGGAAATGCTGGTTTGCCGAGCCGTCCCGCACGGGCTGCTGATCGGCCAGCTGGGCAATCAGGTACTGGCACATGGCGGAAAGCGTGCCAAACTTATCCACAAGGGTATGCAGGCGCAGCGGCGCAATGTCCGAAAGGGCATCAGTGGCCGGGCGGTATTCATGAAGGTTTTCTGCAAGAAGGTTCCACAGGTTCAGGGCATCGTTGGCTGTCAGGCTCTGCTGCTGGAAAACCTCCGGCAGTTTCTGCAGGGAGCGCTTCAGCGATTCGGTCTGGCTGGAGCGCAGTTCGCCGCTGAGCTGCTTCCACAGGCCCAGCACCTTGGAAGGCTGCGGCGCATGGAAGGTGAAGACCTTCTCCTCCGGATGGAGAAAGGAATCGAAGACAGCCACCTCGCACAGGCGCATCAGGTGGGCAATGGGCTCAGTCTCTTTTGCTGCCGGGCTCAGGCCGCAGCTGCACAATCCCGGCAGCTGCCCCAGGGCGGATGAAATTTCATCCTGATGGGGCTGGGGGCTGTTGAACAGGCAAATGGTTTTGTGCGGCCCCAGCTGCAGCCGGAGCAGCTGGCAATCCTCCGGCAAGGGCAGGGCGCCCACGGCGGAATGCTCCCTGTCCAGCAGGATGGTCGCGGCCTGCCAGAAGGGCATCAGCGGCCCGGGCATGCGGGGCTGCAGCAGCGCATGAAAATCGCTCTGCTCCGCATTCAGCCGGCCAAACAGGGTCAGGTCATCCGTTTGATGGCGGGCATCCAGCTGGGCAACCAGCTTGCCCAGGATGTCCCTTGCATTGGCCACATCCAGCGGCTTGAGCAGGTAATCCAGCGCCCCGGCGCGCAGTGCCTGCTGGGCATAGGCAAACTCGGAAAAGCCACTGATAATGACAAACTCCGCCTTTGCGCCGCTGCGCCGGGCCTGCTCCAGCAGTTCAAAGCCATTCAGCTCCGGCATGCGGATGTCCGTCAGAACCAGGTCGGGCTGCAGCCGGCGGATGGCCTCCAGCGCCTCCAGCGGATTGGTGGTTTCGTGGATGATCTGCAGCCGGTCGCTTCCGCGCTCCAGAAATTTGCGCAGGCCAACCAGTGCCCACTGCTCGTCATCTACAATGATTGTGCGGTACATCCTCTCACCCCTGTTTGCGCAAAGCCTGACATTGATACATTTTTACTATTATATCATAGCACATTCTGCCAGCCTTCGCCATAGAGGTTTTTCGGCTGCCGCTATGGAAGATTCTCGGCAGGCGGCACCTTGATGATCATCTGAATTGCCGAATCGGACATTTTCCGCCTTATTCCCTTCTTTCCTTGACAAACAGAGTGAAATACGCAATAATATTACAATGCATATAAAGGGGTGATCATATATGAAAATGAATCATGTATGGATGGCCCGCGAAATTTGACCGCCAATCAATAATGGAGGATTCAACATTGCTCAAACTTATTGAAATAACCGAAGAAAACTGGCTGGATCTCAGAAAACTGTCTGTCAGTGATGCCCAGAAAGGCTTTCTTGACAGTTCGCTCGGCATTCTTGCCAGAGGATATGTCTATCGGCATAACCGGGCAAGAGTTATCGGGATCGCAGACGATGGCACGATGATCGGAGCCGTCCTGGTTAGGGATTTGGACGATGAACCTGCCTGCTATGATTTGCAGCAGTTTATGATCGACGCTCGATTTCAGGGGAAGGGTTGCGGCACGGCCGCTTTGCGCATGCTCCTGGCCGAACTCGAGAAAGAGCGGAAATACAACTGCGCCGAGGTCTGCGTCAAAAAGGACGATGCCGCAGCGCTCCATGTCTATGAGAAGGTCGGCTTTGTCGATACCGGCTATATTGACGAGGAAACACCGGATTGTCTGAATTTGATGTATCATTTCCCCGATCGATAACCGGTCTTTTCTGATGTGCTGATCTCAGATTTTTCCGAAGCCCGTGCACCCCCCTGATTCTGGTGGGAATCAGGGGGTGTGGGCGGGCTGAGGGGGGTGAGCGTTCAGCTCACCCCCACTGTCTTTCATTATCCAAAAGCAGGACTATTATCTTCCCATTCCTGATTGACCTCTTCAATGATGCTTTGGGGAACAATATCGTAGTACATATATATGCGTTCATCAACCTTGTGCGCATACAGGACAGTACCATTTATCGCATCAATATCAGCGTAATAATATTGGAACGAATCATTTGGCAAGTCCACATAGAAGCGAATTCGCCATACTTTGTGCTTCTGCGTTGTAACAAATACTGCTGAATCGACCTTATAATCTTGCAAACCCAGGTATTTTGCTCCAATATCTATGGCCTGCTGTTGATTCAACATGTCATCATCAAGATCAGGATATTGTACTTTCTTC
>CAYMOM010000024.1:0-20350 GCA_964391995.1 uncultured Faecalibacterium sp. | reverse complement strand
TTGCACAAAAAATCTCGCCAGACATTGCGCTGGCGAGGGTTTGTGGGTGGGCTGAATCCCCCTTTCCGTATTGGAAGGGGGATTTTTCTGTGCGCCGGGAAGCCTTTGCCGCAGTTTCGCGCCATGGCACAATGGGCCCAAGGCATGCAAAAGGCTAGTCCAGCTTTTGCTCCGCTCGGCTGTGGCCGCTTTTGGCAAAGGCCGAGGGGGTTACGCCGGTGTGCTTGACAAAGGCGCGGTAGAAGCCTGCATAGTCATTGAATCCGCTGTTTCGGGCTGCTTCATCCAGGGAGGTGCCCTCACGGATCATCTGCTGGGCATAGATGATGCGCTTGATGATGATATACTGGTGGATGCTCAGGTTTGCGTGCTCCTTAAACATCCGCGACAGGTGGAATTTGCTGATGAAGAATTTCTCAGCCAGCATGTCCTGGGTAATAGGCTCCGTCAGGTGCGTATTGATATAGGTGATAACATCCCTCATGCGGTTTGGCACGGTGTGCGCTTCATCCTCCGCCGCATCCAGCATACGGCAAATGGATACCAGCAGCATCTGCATGCGGCATCGGTTCAGCATGCGGTCAGCCGGGTCTGAAAGCATGGCGTGGTTGATAATCTCATCGGCCTGATGGGCAATCTCGGTGCCTGTCTGTGCACCCAGGCAAACACTGTAGTTATGCCGGGACATTGCGCTGCCGACAATTTCCATCATGGGGTATTCCTCGGTTGACATGCTCTCCAGGCAAGAGCGGCTCGCATAGACATAGATGCGATCCAGGCGTTTCAGGCCCGGCTTGTCCACCCAGCGGTGCATAATGCCAGGCGGGAAGATAAACAGGTCATAAGGCTGCGGTGTATAGAGCTTTTCCTCCACCGCAATATCAACATCGCCCTTGATGTAGAGGTAAAACTCGTAATGCTCATGGGCATGAAAGGCATTCATGATTTCCGGGTTATCCTGAACCCGGTGAAATGCTTCAAATTCGTGGTCGCTGGGCATCTCCTTTGTAAAATCCCATACACATTTCTGCATTGCGGCACCTCCTCCATCATGAAGAGAAACAGTTCCGTGTTTTTTCGCATTATACAGCAAGATTCACAATATTGCAAGCATTTTTATCTATGGTACGCATTTGTTCGTTTATGTATAATACGGTTGTAAGCAGGGCAGTTGCAACATGATCCGGTCGTTCACACCGGAATACAGGCATTTCCGGTGCTGTGTTAAGCTTTGTTTATTTTGCTGTGAAATCCTAGAATGGAGGCGAGAAATGTGCAGGTTCCCATCAAATACAGGCGGCATCTTTTGAAGGATGTCTGGAAGTGCAAGTGGCTGTATGTCATGCTGATTCTGCCGCTGGCGCAGTATGTGCTTTTCCGGTATGCACCGCTGACCGGTATCCAGGTTGCCTTCAAGAACTATAACATTTTCAAGGGCATGTGGGACAGCCCCTGGGCAGGCCTGCAGTATTTCCGCGAAATGTTCGCAAGCACTCAGTTCTGGCACGCGCTGAAAAACACCGTTGTGTTGAATTTGCTGGACATGCTCGTGGGTTTCCCGGCGCCAATCATCCTGGCCATCATGGTATACGAAATGCGTTCGGTGCGCCTCAAACGCGTGTATCAAACGCTGATGTACCTGCCCCATTTCCTCAGCTGGGTCATCATTGGCTCGCTGGTGACAAAGCTGTTCGGCTCCACCGGCATGGTCAACAACCTCATCAAGTCCACAGGCGGGCAGGGCGTCAACTTCCTGATGGATGAAACCAAGTGGGTTGTCATGTATGTGGCAACCGGCGTATGGCAAAGCGCAGGCTGGGGTACCATCATCTACCTGGCGGCGATTTCCGGCATCAATACCGAGCTTTATGAGGCCGCCGAAGTGGATGGCTGCGGCCGCCTTCGCCGCATCTGGTATATCACGCTGCCCTGCATCATGCCAACCATCGTTGTCATGCTCATCCTCCGGCTGGGTTCCATGGTGGGCATCGGCTTCGAACGTCCCTATGTGATGATGAACGACATGGTGAAAAACGTGGCCGAGGTTACCTCTACCTTTGTTTACAACAACGGTATCAAAAACGCCCGGTATTCCTTCTCCACGGCGGTGGATCTGTTCGGCTCGCTGGTGAACATGATGTTCGTCGTCAGTGCTAACTGGATTACCAAACGTCTGGGGGAGGGTGGATTATGGTAAAGGAGCCTGCTGTCAAAAAGCCCGGAATCCCTAAGGGAAGGCGCTATATTGGTTCTGAAATCGTGTTCAACGTGATTCTTACCATATTTGTCATTCTGTGTGTGGTGCCCATGCTGCACGTTATCGCCCAATCCATGTCAGGCCGGAATGCAGTGCTCTCCGGGCAGGTGTATCTCTGGCCAAAGGAATTGGACTTCAGTGCATACCTGAGCGTCCTCAATGATGCTACCATGATTCGCTCCATGTGGTTCTCCATCCTGCTGACGGTGGGATACACTGCGCTGGCGATGGTTTCCACCATTCTGCTGGCGTATCCCCTCAGCCGAAAGTATATCCCCGGCCGCAAGTGGCTGATGGTGCTCATCCTGATTCCCATGTACTTCACCGGCGGCACCATTCCCAACTACCTGTGGATAAAGCAGATGGGCTTGATTGACAGTCCCTGGTCGCTGATTCTGCCAATCATGACCTCCACCTACAACACCATCATTCTGCGCAACTTTTTCGAATCCGTTCCCGATTCCCTGGAAGAATCCGCACGGCTGGATGGCTGCAACGACTGGCAGGTCCTCTTCCGCATCATCCTGCCTTTGTCCACCGCATCCCTGGCAACCATCGCCCTGTTCTATGCAGTCAGCCGCTGGAACAGCTATGCAGATGTGCGCTACTACATCAACTCCAGCAAGTATTACACCCTGCAGATGAAGCTGTACCAGGTGGTTTTCGCATCCAATTCCACCGAGGTCAACATGGTGGAGGGCGGCAAGACTGTGGTGCTGGCAGACACCATCAAGTCCGCAGCACTTGTTTTCTCCACGCTGCCCATTCTCATTGTCTATCCTTTCCTGCAGAAGTATTTTGTGCAAGGGGTCATGATTGGCGCAGTGAAGGAGTGATTCTGGTTCTCACCGGAGGATTCCGGTGCAAATATGGTTCCAAAAGAAAAAAAGGAGGTAACCCCATGAAGAAGATCCTGTCTTTGGTCCTTGCGCTTGCGATGGTGCTGAGCCTTGCGATCACCGCTTGTGCCGAATCCGAAGTGTATCGCTATGATGAGCCGATTACACTGAAGATTTCCGTTTTCGACCGCGGTACCGCCGGCGGCACGGCTGTGGACAACAACTACTACACCGATTGGATTCAGAAAAACTTCGGCGATCCCCGCAACATCAACATTGAATGGACCGTCATCCCCCGCTCTGAGGAAGTTCAGAAGCTGAACATTCTGATGGCTTCCGGCGAGGCCCCTGACATCTGCTTTACCTACGATGGCAGCTTGCTCAACAACTACGTTGCTCAGGGCGGCCTGTACGAGCTGACCGACCTGGTTGAAAAGTATGGCACTCACCTGAAGGAATTCCTGGGCCAGCAGGTTTTGAACGCCGGGCGCCTCAATGGCGGCCTGTACACCATTCCCGCCCGCCGCGTTGTCATCGCCGCCTTCAACTGCTTCATCCGCGAAGACTGGCTGGAGAAGCTGAACATGGAGATCCCCACCACCAAGGAAGAACTGCTGACTGTGCTGCGCGCCTTCCGCGACAACGACATGAACGGCAATGGCGATCCCACCGATGAGATTCCGTGGGCGCTGGCCTCCGATGCACGTTTGGGCTACATCGTTCAGAAGTCCTTCCTGAAGGATTTGAGCGACCGGACGCTGGCTTGCGTTCCCGCCCCCTACATTGATGGCTACAAGGATTTCTGCCTGTTCATGAATCAGCTGTATCATGAAAACCTGATCAGTCCCGATTTTGCGCTGGATAAGGCTGACCTGATGTTCAACGACATCACCGCCGGCAAGGTTGGCATGTACGAGCAGGTCTACGATCATCCCATTCGTGTTTCCCCCGGCATCCTGTCCGCTCTGCAGGCCTATGAACCCGATGCCAAGCTGACCGCGTTCACTGCCTTCGAGAGCGTGCTGGACTCTTCCAAACGCTATCACAGCATGTATGGTGCTCATGGCCTGATGAACTTCATTCCTATCTACAGCCAGCACCCCGAAGCCGCCATGATGTACCTGGATTGGCTGTGCGAATATGAAACCATTTTCTTCCTGCAGAATGGCGTGGAAGGCATCACCTATGACCTGAACGAAGATGGCGTCCCCGTTGTGAAAAACCCCGATGAGGCAAATCACGACAAGTTCTTCAACTCCGTTCAGAATATCGACTACACCCTGCTGGTCAATGGTCAGTGGCTGGATACGGAAGAAAAGACCATGAAGGCTCAGGCAATGAGCTACCAGGGATTTGCCGATGAGTATGAGAATATCTACAAAGTTGCGCATATCGATCCGCTGAATACCAGCTTCACTTTTGAAACCCTTTTGGAAGCCAGTGCACAGTATGGCACCAGCCTGGATGATTTCGAGAAGGAAATGGTGACGAAGGTCATCATGGCCGATCCTGCCGAGGCTGGCGCACTGTTCGACCAGCTGCTGGCACAGTATATGGACATGGGCGGCCGCGCCGTTATGGAAGAAAAGATGGCCGCCTGGGACGCTGCTGAAGCCGCCAAGGCCGCTGAGTAATCGCGACGCATGGCTTATCAGGCATAAGTCATCAGGAAACCCGTGAAAGGGGCCGTGCCCATCAGGCGCGGCCCTTCTTCACTCAGTTTACAAAAGCGCCATTCTGCTGTATGATAATATGGTTGTTACCGCTATTCGATGTTTCAGGAGGATGAATCCCCTATGATTCAAGTTGCAATTGTTGGCACCGGCAATATCTCCCACGCGCATATTCACGCCTATTTGCTCTTCCCCGAGCGTGTGCGGATTGCAGCGCTGGTTGATATTGTTCCCGGCAAGGCACAGAAGGTGAAGGAACAATATGGGCTGGATTGCGATGTGTATCTGGACCATCGGGAGCTGCTGGGACGGAAGGACATTCACCTGGTGGATGTCTGCACGCCGCCCTATGTCCATGCGCCCATCAGCATCGATGCCATGCGCGCCGGAAAGAACGTAATCTGCGAAAAGCCCATGGCGCCATCCCTGGCGGAATGCGATGCGATGCTCCGCGCCCGTGATGAGGCAGGCGTCATGCTGTCCTCCATTGCGCAGAACCGCTTCCGCAAGCCGATCCGCGATTTGAAGGCACTGCTGGACAGCGGCATGGCCGGCCCCGTCCGCCACGCGGCGATTAACAGTGCCTGGTGGCGCGGGCACTGCTACTACGACCTTTGGTGGCGCGGCACCTGGGAAAAGGAAGGCGGCGGCTGCACGCTGAACCACGCAGTGCACCACATTGATATGCTGGGCTGGATGATGGGCCTGCCCAATCGTGTGACCAGCATCCTTGCAAATACTGCCCACGATAACGCCGAAGTGGAAGATTTGTCCATTTCCGTGCTGGAATATCCCGGCGCGCTGGCGAATCTGACGGCCTCCGTGGTCGACCATGGAGAGGAGCAGGAGCTGATCTTCCAGTGCGACAAGGCAAAGATTGCAGCGCCGTTCTCTGTAAGCGCCTCCCTCAGCAAGCCCAATGGCTTTCCCGAGCGCAATGAAGCGCTGGAGAAGGAGATCGCCGCCTTTGCCGGCAACCTGCCCGACCTCCCCTGGGAAGGCCACGACGGGCAGATTGAAAATGTGCTGACGGCCATTGAAAATCATTCAGATGTTGCCATTTCCGGCGAAGACGGCCGCCGCACCATTGAGCTGATTACAGCAATCTACAAATCCGGCGCCACGCATTTGCCGGTGGATCTGCCCCTGCGAAAGGATGACCCGTTCTATACAGTTGAAGGAATCATGGCAGCAGTTCCCCATTTTTACGAAAAGACCACCTCTGCCCTTGAGCTTGATGGCGGCCCCATCACCCTGGGCAGCAGCTATACGAAAAAGTAAGGAGGAAGTTGCAATGCTGCGCATGGGTGTGATTGGCATCGGGAATATGGGCACGGAGCACTGCAGGATCATTGCCGGCGGCAGGACGCCGGAAGTGGAGCTGACAGCGGTGGCTGATCTGCGCCCCGATCGGCGGGCATGGGCGGAGGAGCATCTGCCCCGGACTGTGCAGGTGTTCACCAGCGGCGAGGAACTGATCCGCGCCGGGTGCTGCGATGCAGTCATCATCGCTGTTCCCCACCCCAGCCACCCTGCCATGGCGGTGGCTGCGCTGAAGGCCGGTTTGCATGTGCTGTGCGAGAAGCCCATCGCTGTTTCAACCGCTGAAGCGCGCTCCATGGTAACAGCCGCCGAAGAATCCGGCAAGGTGTTTGCGCTGATGTTCAACCAGCGCACCAACGGGCTGTACAAGCGGATGAAGCGCATGCTGGACAGCGGCGAGCTGGGTGCCATCAAACGTGTGAACTGGATCATAACCGACTGGTACCGCAGCCAGAAATACTACGATTCCGGCACCTGGCGCGCCACCTGGGCCGGGGAAGGCGGCGGCGTGCTGCTGAACCAGTGCCCGCACCAGCTGGATCTGCTTCAATGGCTGTGCGGCCTGCCCACCGTGGTGGATGCGCACTGCCATGAGGGCAAGTGGCATACCATCGAGGTGGAGGATGACGTAACCGCCTACCTTGAGTTTGAAAACGGCGCAACGGGTGTGTTCATCGCCTCTACCGGCGATTTGCCAGGGTGCAACCGGCTGGAAATCACCTGCGACCGGGGGCGCTTGATCTGCGAGGATGACAAGCTTCGCGTGCACAGGCTTCCAGTCAGCGAGCGCGCATACTGCTATGAAAGCCAGGATGCCTACGCAAAGCCGGCATGCGTGGAGGAGGTCTTCGGCAACGAAGGCGACAATCCCCAGCATTGCGGCGTCATCAATGCATTTGCAGCGCACATTCTTCATGGCGGGCCGCTGGTAGCCCGGGGCGAAGAGGGACTGCGCTCGCTGATGCTCTCCAACGCCATGCACCTGTCATCCTGGCTGAAGCATCCGGTTTCCCTCCCCATTGATGAAGCGCTGTTCCTGGACGAGCTCAACAAACGCCGCGCCGCTTCCTGCATCAAGGACGGGGAGGAGCTTACCTTCCTGACGGATCACTCCAGCAGCGGCAGAACCCTGTGAGGTAGCAAGGAGGCAAAAGTATGAGTATCAACATTTCAGACGGCATGAATTATGCACCAAAGGGAAAGCCCAAGGCAGTTGTGAAGCCCGGTGAATTTGTTTTCAGTGCAGCCCGGTTCGACCATGGTCATATTTTCGGCATGTGCAACGCACTGACCGAGGCCGGAGGCACCCTCAAATATGTGTGGGATCCCGATCCGAAGAAGGTTCAGCAGGCGCTGAAGATGTATCCCGGCGCCATCGCTGCCCGCAGCGAAGAAGAAGTGCTGCAGGACAGGGAAACAAAGCTGGTTGCGGCTGCTGCCATCACCAGCCAGCGCGGCCCCTTTGGCGTAAAGGTCATGGACTGCGGCAAGGACTATTTTACCGACAAGGCACCCTTCACCACCCTCGACCAGCTGAATGCAGCAAAGGCAAAGGTAGCCGAAACCGGCAAAAAGTACATGGTGTATTATTCCGAGCGCCTGCATGTTGAAGGTGCCATCCTTGCCGGATACATGGTTGACCAGGGGGAAATCGGCAAGGTTATCAGCGTCACCGGCTTCGGGCCCCATCGCCTTGGGGCAGCCGGGCGCCCCGGCTGGTTCTTTGAGAAGGAGAAGTACGGCGGCATCCTGTGCGACATTGGCAGCCATCAGATTGAGCAATACCTGCACTATGCCCGGGAGGAGGATGCTTCCGTGGTGTCCGCCCGGATCGGCAACTATGCCAACCCACAGTATCCCGAGCTGGACGATTTTGGCGACTGCACCATCACCGGCGCCAAGGGAACCACCAACTATTTCCGTGTGGACTGGTTCACCCCGGACGGCCTGCGCACCTGGGGCGACGGCCGCACGCTCATCCTGGGCACGGAAGGATACATCGAGATTCGCAAGTATATCGATGTTGCCACGGAAAAGGAAGGCGGAAACCATGTGATTCTCGTCAACGGCAAGGGCGAGCAGCATTTTGACGCCACCAATACGGTTGGCTATCCCTTCTTTGGCGGTTTGATTCTGGACTGCCTGAACCGCACGGAAAACGCCATGACGCAGGCCCATGCCTTCAAGGCGGCGGAATTGTGCGTCACCGCGCAAAATATGGCAACCGAGCTGACCGGACGCAAGTGACATCCCGCGAACAGCTTCAGCGCGTTTCGTTCAAGAAAAGCGGCCTCACTCCGATTGGAATTCGGGGTGAGGCCGTTTCAGCAATAACCGTCTGCGGCAGGTTTCCCTTCGCGTGCCGCAGACGGAAAAGCGGGATTCTTATGTGCCGAAAGCCCTTAAGCCGGGTTCAGGGGCAGCGTTCCCGGGCGGAGCTTCTGCACCTGATCCAGGATGGTTTCAGCCAGGGCGGATTTGGTTTGCAAGGGACATTCGAGGACGCCGGCGCGGGTGATGATGGTGGCGATGTTGGTATCCACGTTAAAGCCGGCGCCGGGCCTGGTGACATCGTTGGCAACGATCATGTCCAGGTTCTTTTTCTCCAGCTTGCGCCGGGCGTTTTCCAGCAGGTTTTCCGTTTCGGCGGCAAAGCCCACCAGCACCTGACCAGGCTGCTTGGCCCGGCCCACGGCGGCGGCAATGTCCGGGTTCTCCACCAGTTCCAGCACCATGGGTTTGCCTGATTCCTTCTTCATCTTCTGGGCGCTGGGGTTGGCGATGCGGTAATCCGCCGGCGCGGCGGCCTGGATGATCACGTCCATCTCCGGCGCACGGCTGGTAACGGCATCGAACAGGTCGCAGGTGGATTCCACATGCACCAGGGGCATGCCTGCCGGCGGCATGGCGGTGGTATGGCCGCAGACGAGAGTCACCTCCGCGCCCCGGGCCTTGGCGGCGGCGGCAATGGCAAACCCCATTTTGCCGGAGGAATCGTTGCCCAGGTAGCGCACGGGGTCAAGGCGCTCCCGGGTGCCGCCGGCGGTGACCATCACCTTCACGCCCAGCATGTCCTGCCGGGGACAGAGCAGGCCCACAATGGCGGCGACAATGGCTTCCGGCTCGCTCATGCGCCCGCTGCCCACATCCCCGCAGGCCTGAAAGCCTGCATCCGGGCCAACAAAGTGCACGCCCCGGTTCTGCAGGGTTTCGGCGTTGCGCCGGGTGGCTTCTGCCGTCCACATGCCCACATTCATGGCAGGTGCCAGCAGCACCGGAGCCTTGGTGGCCAGCACCGTGGTGGAGAGCATGTCATCCGCAATGCCGCAGGCCATTTTCGCCATGATGTTGGCGGTAGCCGGCGCAATGGCAAACACCTCTGCCCGTTTGGCCAGGGCGATGTGCTCCACCTCCCAGGTGGCGGGCCTGTCGAAGGTGTCCACCACCACCGGGTTGGCGGACATGGTTTCCATGGTCAGGGGCGTGATGAACTGGGTGGCGTTTTTCGTCATGATCACATGCACATTGGCGCCCAGTTTGCGCAAACGGGAGACCACCTCCGCAGTTTTGTATGCGGCGATGCCTCCCGTTACACCCAGCACAATTTCTCTGCCGGCTAATTTCATTGTTCGGTCTGCTCCTCATCGGCGGCGGCCTTGTCGTAGGTGATCAGGTCGCGGTTGATTTCCTCCACGGCGATTTTCAGGGGTTTCATGTCCTTGGCGTCAATCAGCGGCTGGCTGCCGGCAACGATCTGCCTGCCGCGCTTGGAGGCCTCCACCACCAGGGTGTAGCGGGATTCGGCGTGCTCCAGCAGTTCCAGCACGTTGGGTTCAACAATGGATGACATAGGTTGTTTCCTCCTTTTATTCTTCTTCCACCACAGGGAAATAGCGGTTGGTACGCTGTTTTTCAGCATTGACAATGGACGACAGCTGCTCGAAGGCCAGCTCCAGGTCATCGTTCACCACAGCGTATTGGTAGCGCTGCAGCTGTTCGATCTCACCCCGGGCGTTGCCCAGGCGGCGGGCGATTTCCTCGGGGTTTTCGGTGTTGCGGCCGCGCAGGCGCTGGCGCAGCATGCTGTAGCTGGGCGGCAGAATGAATATGCTGACGCATTCCTTCTCCCGCTCCACCACCGTGCGGGCACCCTGGGGATCGATGTCCAGCAGCACATTTTGCCCCTGTTCCATCCGCTGGTACACCTCGCTTTTCAGGGTGCCGTAGCGGTGGGCATGGACGGTGGCGTGCTCGATAAAAGCATCCTCCGCCAATAGTTTATCATATTCTTCCTCGGAAATAAAGTGGTAATGCACATCCTGAATCTCATAATCCCGCGGCGCTCTGGTTGTAACGCTGACGGAAAACACAAAGCTGGGATCATTTTTCAGCAGCATGTCAATCAGCGTTCCCTTGCCGGTGCCGGAAGGCCCGGAAATCACCAGCAGCATACCCTTGCGCGTTGCTTTCATAGCTCATTTTCCTCCTCCGTACCCTTTGCCCGGCCCTCCAGGCGGCCTGCCACCGTTTCCGGCTGCAGGGGGGACAGCACCACATGGTCGGAATCCATCACAATCACCGCGCGGGTGCGGCGTCCGCAGGTGGCATCGATGATGCGCCCTGCGTCCCGGGCATCCTGCACCAGGCGCTTGACCGGCGCGGATTCCGGCGCCACAATGCTTACCATCCGGGCGGCGTTGACCATGTTGCCAAAGCCCACATTCAGCAGCTTCATGCGTTACTCCACGTTCTGCACCTGTTCGCGCAGCTTCTCTATTTCGGATTTCAGGTCCACCACATGCTGGGCGATCTGCGCATCGGAGGCCTTGGAGCCGATGGTGTTGGCCTCCCGGTTCATTTCCTGGATCAGGAAATCCATCTTCTTGCCAATCTCACCCTTCGCATCCAGAAACCTGCGCATCTGCCCGATGTGGCTGTCCAGGCGGGAAAGCTCCTCATCAATGGCGCAGCGGTCAGCCATGAGGGCTACCTCCTGGGCCAGGCGCTGGGGTTCCACGGCATCGGTCAGCATTTGTGCCAGGCGCTGCTGCAGGCGGGTGCGGTATTCCTCCACCACCTGGGGTGCGCGGAGCAGAATCTTCTCCCGCAGGGCAGCGGCGGCTTCCAGATGGGCGGAAAGATCCGCCCGCAGGTTGTCACCCTCCTTCTCCCGCATGCGGCACAGCTGGGCAACGGCCTCATCCGCCGCCTGGCGGCACAGGGCGGCAACAGCTTCCTCGTCCATGCCGCTTTCCACCAGGGTCACAACGCCGTCCAGCTTCATCACATCGGCCACAGCGGGCAGGGACGCCTTGCCAATGGCCTGGGCCACCTGCCTGGCTGCCTGCATATAGGCGGCTGCCAGCGGTGCATCCACCTGCACCTGCCTGGCGCTTTCACCCGCCCGGCCCACGGTAACAAACACATCCACATGCCCGCGCTTCATCTGTGCGGCAATGGCCTGGCGGATGGGCTCCTCCAGAAAGGCAATGCTCCTGGGCAGCCGGGACGAAACATCCAGAAAGCGATGGTTGACGGCCTTCAGCTCCACGGTGATTTCCCAGTCACCCTCCTGGCGCTGGCAGCGCCCGCAGCCCGTCATGCTCCGCACGGAACATCCCTCCTTTGTGAAACAATATTATAGCACAACTGTTTTCCGCTGGCAAGCAAAAGAAGTGCGCATCTCCGCCCTGTGCAAAAACCTCCAACGGCATTCAGGCCGCTGGAGGTGCTGGTTTGGCAATCGATTTGCCTGCCCGGTCTTTTCCGCGGCAGGCAGTTCTCCCTTTTCAGGCAAAGAACAGCTTGGAAAGGGTCATGGGGTCGATGTACTGGCCATCCTTGTACACGCGCATGTTGCCGGAGGCAATCTCGTCAATCAGCATCACCTTGCCGCTGGCATCGTAGCCATACTCAAACTTGATGTCGTAGAGCACCAGGCCCTTTTCCTTCAGGTCATCGGCCACAATTTGCGTAATCTTCTGGGTCATGTCCTTGATGGTGTCGTACTGCTCCTCGGTCATCACGCCCAGGGCAGCCAGAGCATCCTTGGTCACCAGGGGATCGCCCTTGGCATCGTCCTTGAAGGTCATCTCCACATAGGCCGGCAGGTCGGCACCCTCGGCAATGTAATCGCCATAGCGGCGGATGAAGCTGCCCACAGCCTTGTGCCGGCAGATCACCTCCAGCCCGTGGCCAAAGGGCTTGGCCTTCAGCACTTCCATGGTGGTGCTGTCCAGGTCGGCGCTGACATAATGGGTATAGATGCCCGCGGCGTTGATCTTTTCAAAGAAGTAAATGGACATGCGCAGGTTCACATCGCCCACGCCGTCAATGGTCAGGCCCACGGCGTTCTCGCCGGGGTCGAACACGCCATCCTTGCCGGTGCAGTCATCCTTGAACTTCAGCAGGCAGTTGCCGTTTTCCAGGGCATAAACATTCTTGGTCTTGCCGGTATAGATCAGGTTGAGGTTTTCCATGGTCAAATCCTCTCCGTTCTGTTTCATTTCGTCCGGGTACATGTTCAGTATACCACCGCAAACACGAACGAACAACTGTTTGAATGTGAAAAATGTTTGCCAAATAGGAGGGTTTTGGCCTTTTTTAGTCTGTTTCTTCAGAAAATGATCGGCAATAATCAAAAAAGCAAAAAGAAAAACCTCTGTTCCATCACTGGAAGGAGGTTTATCACAACACGGAACCGGCAGACTTACACAGCGGCAGACTTGTTCAGCTGCTTGGCCAGGCGAGCCTTTTTGCGATTGGCAGCATTCTTGTGAATGACGCCCTTTGCGGCGGCCTTATCAATCGCGGAGGTGGTCGCGGTCAGCTGCGCATTGGCGGTCTGAGGATCGGCCAGAGCGGCTTCGAACTTCTTGACAGAGGTACGCATGGCGCTCTTCACCATACGGTTACGCAGATTCTTCTTCTCGCTGACCAGCACACGCTTCTTAGCGGACTTAATATTAGGCACTCGATTCACCTCCTTCAGGTATTTCGGAAACATCGCAAGTTATAATACCATGTCCGGCCCAAAAAAGCAAGCCTTTTCGCAAACTTTTTCCTTTTGCCGGGTTACTCTGCATCGGGGGTATACTTTTCCAGGGCAATGCCCGCCTCGTCAAAGATTTCCAGGGAGAAGGAATCCGGGTATCCCTCCTGATACACCACCCGCCGAATGCCCGCGTTGATGATCATCTTAGCGCACACGCTGCAGGGCTGGTGGGTGCAGTACAGGGTGGCGCCATCGATGGAAACACCCAGCTTAGCGGCCTGGATGATGGCGTTCTGCTCCGCATGGATGGCATAGCACAGCTCCGCCCGGGTGCCGGACTGAATACCCAGCTTCCGCCGCATGCACTCCTGGCGCTCCCGGCAGGTGCGCAGGCCAGCCGGCGCGCCATTGTACCCGGTGGTCATAATCCGCTTGTCCTTCACAATCACGCAGCCAATGCTTCTGCCTTCCATATAGCAGCTGGTCCACCCGGCAATCACATGCGCCATTTCCATAAATCGCTTGTCCCACTTATCCATGCTTCACGCACCTCCAATCTTTTTCCATTATACATAGCTGCCGCCAGCTTGTCAATTTTCAATCTTCCGGCGCATACCCTTTCCACACAACGGGAGGTGATGCCATGTCCCTTGCCAGGCAAGCACTGATTCTCACCCTGGGCAACGGGCTGACACGGGGGTTGGGCTTTCTTTTGCGGCTGCTGCTGGCCCGGTGGCTGGGTGCCGAGGCCCTGGGAGTCATGGAGATGGCCAACGCAGTGGGCATGCTGGCCTTAACCCCCGTCACCGCCGGCATACCCGCTGCCATGAGCCGCCTGACCGCCTTGCGCCCGCCCAGGGAGCAGAGCGCCGTGCTGAAAGCCGGCGTAGGGCTGATCCGCCGGATGGCCTGGGTGCTGATGCCTGCCCTGGCGCTTTTGTCCCCTGCCCTGGCCTGGCTCCTGGGGGATATGCGCAGCCTGCCGGCCATGTGGGTCAACCTGCCGGACATTCTTCTGCTGGGCCTGTGCAGCGCCTGCACCGGCTATTGCTACGGGCAGGACAATGCGCTGCTCCCTGCCGCAGCCGAGTGCGCCGAGCAGGGTGTGCGCTTTCTGCTTTCCGTGGTGCTGGTGCTTGCCCTGGGCCAGGCCGGCCTGGGCATCCGCGCCGCGCTGCCCGGCGTGGCCGAGGGCATCGCAGCCCTGGTGGTGGTGATGATGATCTTTCGCCGGGCGCTGCCCATGCAGGGTGGCGCTCCGGCAGATGCCGCCCTGGAGCGCCAGCTGCTGCACCTGTCCACGCCCACCACCCTTGCCCGCCTGTGCCTGACGGGCGCCCGGGCCATGGAGGCCGTGGCGCTGCCCGTGTGTCTGCGGCGCTCCGGCCTGTCCGCCAGCGCCGCCACTGCCCAGTATGGCCTGCTCAGCGGCATGGCGCTGCCCAGCATGATGCTCCCCGGCATTGTCACCAGCGCCCTGTGCATGGTCACCGGGCCCGCCATCACCAGGGCGGAGGGTAACGCCCGCCTTCTCCGCTGCACCATGCGGCGCATGCTGCTGCCGGCCCTGGGCATTGGCCTGGCATGCACCCTGGCCCTTTTCTCCGGTGCCGAGCTGATTGCCCTGTGGCTATACCACACCCCGGAGTTGGCGGCGCTGCTGCGCTTGATGAGCCCCTGTGCACTGCTGTTTGCCCTGCACCAGGTGCAAACGGGCATGATTACCGGCCTGGGCCTGCAGCGCCGGGCGCTGACGGGTACCATTCTCAGCAGCTGCGTGAGCCTTGCTGCCATGGCGGCTCTGTCTACCCAGCCGGGCCTGCGGCTGTTCGGCGCTGCCATAGCCACCATGCTGGGCCAGCTGATCACCGTTTTGTGGGATGCCCGCATTCTCCTTTCCCGGCGCTAGCCGTCCATCTTGTCCGTGCCTGTCCTTGCATGGCTGCATCCCCCGTGCTACACTGATACTGCCAGAGCCAGGAGCCTTCCCGGCTCTGGTTTTCTGTGCCCGGAAGGCTGCTCCGGGCGCTACGATCAACAAAGGAGGTACTTATGTTTCGACATCAAGTGTGGCTGAACGGACAGGCCCTGCACCGCATCGACCCGGCCATTTGCATTACCGATGTGCAGGAGCTGCCGCCCAAGCAGCTGCTGACCACCGCCGCCAAGGCCGCCGGCGACGGCCTGCACATGCTCCGCCAGGCCCGGCAGAGCCTTTCGGTGGAGGTGCGCTTCGTCATCCGGGAATATGCAGTGGAAAGGCGCAAGGCACTGCTGCAGGCCGTGCAGGCCTGGGCCGCCGGCGGCGGCGCCCTGGCCCTGGGGGACAGGCCCGGCCAGCAGCTGAACGTTTTCCTTCAGGAGCCGCCCTGCCTGCAAAGCGCCCTACGCTGGACGGAGGAAATCGCCCTGCGCTTCACCGCCTGCCAGTCCCCCTATTGGGAGCAGGCTTCACCCACCCGCTTTTCCCCGGGCGAAATCACCCTGCCCGGCAACGGCCCGGCTGCACCGGTGGATCTGTGCTGGACGGCCCCCGGCGGGCAGGTGACCTTCTGTGCCGAAACCCCCATCACCCGCCTGAGCCTGAACCTTTCCACCGCAAAGGGCCAGCAGCTGGTGCTGGCCCACCGTGCCGGGGTGCCGGTGATCACCCTGGCAGGCCAGGATGTGCTTTCTTTCCGCACGCCGGACAGCAGCGACGACCTGCTGCTCCCCTGCGGCACACCCAGCACCGTAAGCATCACCCAGGGTGAATGCACCCTGTCTGCAAGGGGGCGCTGGCTGTGACAAATGTTTCCCTTCCCCGGCTGCTGGATGCCACCCTCCGTCCCGTGGGCACCCTGTCGCCCATCAGCCTGTCCATCCAGCTGAACCTCTCCTCCCTTTCCACCGCCAGCATGATTCTCCCGCCCGGGCAGGGGATCGCCGTGGGGCAGTTTGTCCGGCTGTTCACCCAGCAAGGCAGCGCCGGCATCTTCCGGGTGGAGCAGGTGGAGCAGGGTGACGTCACCCGGGTCGCCCTGGCCCACGGGCTGGTCACCCTGGCTGACGGGCTTTTCCAGGTGGAGCAGGAAAGCATCACCCTGGCGGCGCCCGGGCTGTTCCGGGATATTCTCAGCCGGCAGCAGCGCTGGCAGGCCGGCACCATCGCCCTGCCGGAGGAACAGCTGGTCACCTGCCAGGCCGGCGCCGCCACCCTGCTGGAGGCCCTGTGGGCCTTGATGACCGCACTGCCCGGCTACCGCCTGGTCTTCGACCAGGACACCACGCCCTGGATGCTCCATGTGCTGCCCCTGACCCAGGAAGACCTGTGTGAATGCCGCCTGACCCGCAACCTGCAAAGCCTGACCATCGAAACCGACCGCCGGGAGCTGTGCACCCAGCTGTACCTGCCCGGCATGGAACAGCCCCTGGAGGCCGATACCCTGGCTCAGTGGGGCCCCGTGGCCCGCCGCCTGGAGGCGGACAGCGGCCTGACGGAGGAGGAGCTGCTCCAGCGCGGCAGGCAATTCCTGGCCCAGCACAAGGATCCGCTGATCACCGTCACCCTGGATGCCCTCGACCTGAGCCGGCTCACCGGCTCCACCCTGGACAGCTTTCGCCTGGGCGTACCTTGCCGGGTTTGCCTGCCGGAGGAGCACACCGCCATCACCCAGCGGGTGGTGGGCCTTTCCTGGCCCGATGCCCTGGGCGCACCGGAGCAGGTCCGCATCACCCTGGCCAACCGGCCCAAAAGTGCCGCCAGCCTGCTGGCAGGGCTGATCATCGACAGCACACAGGTGAAGCGCCAGGTCACCCGCCAATGGGACGCCCTGGGCCGCCACAAAAATCTGCTGATTCAGGCCGATGAATCCATCACCATGCTCAGCCGCAGCATCGACATTCACGCCCAGGACATCCTGACCCTGCGCTCCGGCGTGGGGGAAAACGAGGCCCGTATCACCCTGGCCGATGGCCGCATCGAGGCCAACGCCCGGGAGATTGCCCTGCACGGCAAGGAGCTTGTCACCCTGCAATCCGGCGTGGACGACAACGCCGCCAGCATCACCCTGGCCAACGGGCGCATTGAGGCCAACGCCCGGGAAATCGCCCTGAAGGCCAGCCAAACCGAAGTGACCGAGCAAGGTCAGCGCCTGTCCTCCGCCGAGGTAGCCATTGACGGTGCCAACGCCGCCATCAAGCTGAAGGCCGACAAGACCACGGTGGACGAACAAGGCAAGCGCCTGTCCACCGCCGAAGCAAACATTGACGGTGCCAACGCCGCCATCAAGCTGAAAGCCGACAAGACCACGGTGGACGAACAAGGCAAGCGCCTGTCCACCGCCGAAGCAAACATTGACGGTGCCAACGCCACCATCAAGCTGAAAGCCGACAAGACCACCGTAGATGAACAAGGCAAGCGGCTGTCCACCGCCGAGGTCGCCATTGACGGTGCAAACGCCGCCATCAAGCTGAAGGCAGACAAGACCACGGTGGACGCGCAGGGCAAGCGGCTGTCTACCGCCGAGGTTGCCATTGATGGCGCCAAGGCGGACATCAAGCTAAAGGCCGACAAGACCACGGTGGACGAACAAGGCAAGCGCCTGTCCACCGCCGAAGCAAACATTGACGGTGCCAACGCCGCCATCAAGCTGAAAGCCGACAAGACCACGGTGGACGAACAAGGCAAGCGCCTGTCCACCGCCGAAGCAAACATTGACGGTGCCAACGCCGCCATCAAGCTGAAAGCCGACAAGACCACGGTGGACGAACAAGGCAAGCGCCTGTCCACCGCCGAAGCAAACATTGACGGTGCCAACGCCGCCATCAAGCTAAAGGCAGACAAGACCACGGTGGACGAACAAGGCAAGCGCCTGTCCACCGCCGAGGTTGCCATTGACGGCGCCAAGGCGGACATCAAGCTAAAGGCCAGCAAGGAAACCGTGGACGACCTGGGCAACCGGCTCACCGCCGCCGAAGCATCCATCCAGGTGAACGCCAACGGCATCACCTCCAAGGTCAGCAAGAATGGCATCATCTCCGCCATCAACCAGACGGCGGAAACCGTGCGCATCTCCGCCAGCAAGATCGAGCTGAACGGCACCACCATTGTGTCCCTGCTGAAGGGCGCGTCCATCGATGCCAAGGCCATCACCGTCACGGACGGGTATGTGAGCGCCCTGGAAACGGACACCATCACCACCGGCAAGATCACCGCCGAGGAAATCCAGCTGGGCGGCGGCGTGGGCGCTGTGGCCAGCCAAAGCTGGGTATCCAGCAACTACATCCCCATGGCTAACCTGACCAGCCTGGCAACGCAGATGTGGGTGGGCACCAATTACGCCACCAAGGCTAGCCTTGATGACTACCAGCTGAAAACCGGCCTGACCACCAAGACCATCAAGCCCGTGACCAGCCTTTCCATCAAAACAGGCACCACCCCGGCCTTCTACAAGGGGGACACCATGATGAGCAACGGCATTCCCTATGTGCAGTCCGTCAGCTACAGCACCACGGAATACAGCGTTGTTGTGTACGCATAAAGGAGGATACGCCATGCAAGCCAAGATATTCCAGGCCATCCAGGCCCTGAACGAGGTGGAGGTCAAGGGCGAAAGGAACCACGACCTGCTGCTGTTTGCCCTGCAGCAACTAAAGCAGGTTCAAACCCAGCTGCTGGAGGGCATCCATCATGAGCAAGACGATCCCGCTTAAGGGCTTTCTGCGGGGTGTGGACAGCATCGTTCAGGAAGCGCCAGCCTACCGGCTGGGCCACGATGGCTCCGATGGCCTGTGCGATTGCATCGGGCTGATCATCGGCGGTATCCGCCGGGCAGGGGGCACCTGGAGCGGCATCCACGGCAGCAATTACGCCGCCCGGCAGGAAACCCTGGGCCTTTCCCCCATCCGCTCCGCCCAGGAGCTGGTGACGGGCCAGGTGGTGTTCAAGGCCAGCTCCCCCGGTCAGGCCGCCTACAGCCTGCCCGCCCGCTACGCCGGTGACCCCGACCAGCGGGACTACTACCACATCGGGGTAGTCACCGCCGTATCCCCCCTGGAAATCACCCACTGCTCCGGCCCGGGTATCCTGAAGGACAGCAAGCTGGGCAAGTGGAGCTATCACGGCTGGCTGAAGAAAATCAGCCAGGAAGGAGACGAACCCATGCAGGAATCCACCCTTGTCACAGCCACCAGCGGCAGCACCGTCAACCTGCGCAGTAGCCCCCATGGCCCGCTGCTGGCCCGGGTGCCGGTGGGTACCGCCGTCACCGTGCTCAGCCGGCAGGATGGCTGGGCGCAGGTATCCTATCAAGACCAAACCGGCTGGATGATGGAGCGCTACCTTTCCGCCGGCGCAGCGCCCCAGGAGAGCATTTCCATCACCCTGCCCGCCGGCACTGCCCAGGCGCTGCTCTCCGCCCTGGCCGGGCAGCTGGGCCGGGGGTAATGCCATGAGTGACACCGTTCTCGTGGGCCTTTTGTCCCTGATGGGCACACTGGCCGGCACATTCGGCGGCATTGTTACCGCCAGCAAACTGACCACCTTCCGCATTGAGCGGCTGGAGGAAAAGGTGAACAAGCACAACGGCATGATTGAGCGTATGTACGCCGCCGAGGGTGCCATCACCGAGCTGCAGCATGACGTGCGTGACCTGAAAAACCGATAAAGGAGGCATCCCCATGGCGCAGAACCGCCTGCTGTCCCCCGTAACCCTTTCCGCCATTGCCGCCCAGCTGCTGAGCATTCTGGTGATGGTTGGCGTTATCGACACCGGCTTGAGCGAAGCCATTGAGGCCGCCATCGTTGCCCTGCTGGAGCTGCTGACGGCCTTCGGCGTGCTGAACAACCCCACGGACAAGACGAAATTCTGACACAAAGGGTCTGCCACAACGGCAGGCCCGCTTTTTTTGTGCACAGCAAAAGGCCTGCTGCAAACGCAACAGGCCTTATCGTGGCTCCGATTGGACTCGAACCAATGACACTCCGGGTATGAACCGAATGCTCTAGCCAACTGAGCTACGGAGCCACATGGTTGCGGGGGTAGGACTTGAACCTACGACCTCCGGGTTATGAGCCCGACGAGCTACCAAACTGCTCTACCCCGCGTCATCATCACCTTAGCGGCGACAAGGATTATCATACACGAACTTCCCGCAATTGTCAAGCCTTTTTTCAATTTTCTTTTCCCACCCCGCAAAAAAGAAGGCCGGACAGGTCATCCAGCCTTCCAGACTGTCAAAAAACCTCCGGGAGGTGTCGGAGGGCCCGCAGGCCCTCTGACTT
>CAYMOM010000023.1:0-20706 GCA_964391995.1 uncultured Faecalibacterium sp. | reverse complement strand
GGGCGCACCAGGCGGCATCATCCTTGGGCGGCGTGGTGTTGCCTTTCCAGTAGAAGATGGTCTGGCTGCCGCTTGCCAGCTTTTCCGGCATGAAGCCAAGCTCCAGAAACGGCCTGATGTTCTGCTGCTTGTAGTAGTCCATCACCCTGTCCAGGTAGGTGAAATTGTAGCTAACCCGTTCCACGCCGTTTTCGTCCGTGTAGGGCTGATAGATAGCCATATCGTCACAGAACAGCCCGTGACCACGGATGTGCTGAAAACCGGCCTCCGCCTGGGCCATGGCCAGCTGCTCCTGGTATTCCTTCTGCAAGGCCAGCCCCATGCGGCCCGTGCCCACGCAGTAGGCAGCATTGTTGGTGAACTTCGCCGTGTCGCCGTGCTTGATGTTGATGGTAAGGTTCTTCATGCTCATTCATCCTTTCCCAGGCCAGCCTTGGCCCAATCGAATACGAAAATCTGGTCGTGTGGCAAATTGGCCTGCCGGGTGTCAATGGCCTCGTAGGGTGCAATGTTCACCGGTACAGCCTGCCGCAGGGTATCGTCCGTCAGGCCGTTGAGGAAATCCTCCAGCATGCTCCGCTCATACAGCCTGTGCTGGTGGGAACACAGCACATGGGTGAAGGGCAGCGCCAGCAGCTTCCGCACATTGGCACGGTATTCCCCCGCCCCCAGCGCCGCCGGGAAAAACAGCCAGGTGCAGGGGTTCCAGTCGTCCGCCGTCAGCAGCAGCTGCATATCTGGCAGGTACACCACCGCCGAGCCGGGCGTGTGTCCCGGGCAATGGATAACCTGCACCCGCATGCCGCCCAGGTCAACGGTCTGTTCGCTGATGGGCAGCGGCATGGTCATGGCATCGGTCAGGAAGGCATCATCCACCGGCAGTCCCTTGTCTTTTGCCTGCCCATAGACCCGTTTACGCATGTCTGCACCGGTGTAGGTCAGGAAATCCGCCTGATCTTCTTCAAACATCAGCGTGTGGTCAAACCACCGGGCGCCCAGGGCATGGTCGTGATGACCGTGGGTGATGAGCACCGTCAGCGGCAGCCGGGTGATGCTGCGCACATAGGCGCAGACATCCTCCACGCCATAGCCGGTGTCCACCAGCAAGGCGGATTTTTCGCCCACCAGCAGCGTCATGCAAACGCCCATGCAATCCTTGATGTGGAACACATGGGGCATTACCTCGTGAGATTCAAAGGGCATTTTTCTCCCCTCCCTCTGCTTTTACCATTCGACGCCCATGCTGTCTTTTCCTGTACAAAAAAGGAGAAAAGCAAGAACTGCTTGATGAAAAAGCAAATTCCGCCCTTGTAACCATCCGCCGGCAATGATATAATTTCTGTAATTCTCAATATGAAAGGATGGCAGCCATGAACACCAAGCGTCTTTCCTGGCTTCCTTTTCTCCGGGAGGATATACCCGCCACCTGCACCACTGCCGAGGATATTGCCCGGTTCGAGCTGAACCAGACGCTGCCCAGGCTGGCACCGGGCAAGCAGGCAGAGCTGCACCTGCAGGTTTCCATGCAGGACGGCTTTTCCATTGATCAGCAGGGCAATACCTTCTGCATTTCCGGCGGCGAGCCTGGCCTGCTCTACGGCGCCTATCACCTGATGATGGCGCTGGCCACCGGCCATCCCCTGCCCGCCGGCATCCAGCAACCCAGGTACGCCCTTCGCATGCTGAACTGCTGGGATAATGCCGATGGCAGCATCGAGCGTGGCTATTCCGGCCGCAGCCTGTTTTTCGAGGGCGGGCATTTCGATTACGAGCCGGCCCGCATGCGGCAGCTGGGCCGCCTGCTTTCCTCCGTTGGGCTGAACGTGCTGTGCATCAACAACGTTAACGTCCGCTACCCTGCCGATCAGCTCATCGAGTCCTGGCTGCCCCAGCTGGCGGAGCTGGCTGCTATCTTCCGCCCCTTTGGCGTGCGGCTGATGGTCTCCATCGACTACTCTGCACCCATGCGCCATGGCGTGCCTACGGCTGATCCGCTGGATCCCCAGGTGCAGGCCTGGTGGAACAAGCAGGCGGAGTTGGTCTATCAGGCCGTGCCCGACCTGGCTGGCTTCCTGGTGAAGGCGGACAGCGAGCACCGCCCCGGGCCCTTCACCTACGGGCGCAACCATGCCCAGGGTGCCAACATGCTGGCCCGGGCCCTGAAACCCTTTGGCGGCAAGCTGGTATGGCGCTGCTTTGTTTACAACTGCATGCAGGACTGGCGGGACCGCAAGACCGACAGGCCCATGGCAGCTTATGAGCACTATGCCTGGCTGGACGACGAGTTTGAGGACAATGTGATTCTGCAGGTGAAGAACGGGCCTTTCGACTTCCAGGTGCGCGAGCCTGTTTCTCCCCTGCTGTACGCCATGCCCAAAACCAACCTGGCAATCGAATTCCAGCTGGCCCAGGAATACACCGGCCAGCAGATTGACATCTACGCCATGCCGCCCATGTGGCGGGAGGTCTATGACGATATGCCTGCCGACAAGGTGATGGCCATCGCCGCCGTGACCAACCTGGGCCGGGATGACAACTACACCGGGCATCCCTTCGCCGCGGTGAACCTGTTTGGCTACGGCCTGTTCGCCTGGAACCCCAACCTGCAGCCGGAGAAGATCATCCGCCTGTGGGTGCGCCTGACCTATGCCATGGAGCCTTTGGACGAGGATGCACTGGTGGCGCTTCTGATGGGCAGCCGCCGCACATATGAAAAGTACACTGCGCCCCTGGGCCTGTGCTGGATGGTCAGCCCCAATCACCACTACGGCCCCAGTCCCAGCGGCTATGAATACCAGGCCTGGGGAACCTATCACAAGGCCGACAGGAACGCCGTGGGTATTGACCGCACAGCTGCCGGCACCGGCTATCTGCTGCAGTATCCCGAGGAAATGCAAAAGCGCTACGCCTCGCCGGATACCTGCCCGGATGAGCTGAAGCTGTTCTTCCACCGGCTCCGGTACGACTATGTGATGCCGGACGGCCGCACGCTGATCCAGCGCATTTACGATGATCACTTTGAAGGCCTGGAGGAAACCCGCACCATGGCTGAAACCCTCAAGGCGCTGCCACTGCCCTATCCGGACAGGGAGGAGGCGCTTTCCCGTATGGAGCGCCAGCTGTCCAACGCCCGGGAGTGGTGCGACATCATCAACAGCTTCTTCCACGGCTATTCCGGCGTGGAGGACGCCCACGGACGTACCATCTACTAAGCGCACAAAAACCGCCTGCCGCAGTCATCCACGGCAGGCGGTTTTTAGATTTACTTTGCAAACTGGAATCCGTAGAAGTCGAACTGGCTACCCGGCAGGAACACAAAGCTCACCGTGCACACCCCCGGCAGAACCTCCACATCAAACACCTGTTGGCTGCGGCCTTCACCCTTGAACTGGGCCAGGGTGGTCAGGCTTTCGCCGGTCTCGTTTTCAAAGCGGATGGTCACCGGGTTTACCGTAAGGGGCGTGGCGCCGTCCAGGGTCAGGCTGGCCCGGGTGGCAGCGCCAAAGTCCATGCCGGTGTATACCAGGGTCACGTTGTTGCCAATGCCCATAATACCCGCATCGCTCCTGCGGAAGCTGTCGCCATACACGGTGTCCGCCTCCAGGCCGGAAAGCTGCTGCCAGGCCCGGCTCTGCCTGGTGAAGGAGAAGCCCTTCAGGTGCACCTTGCTCTCCATGGAGAAGCACAGCGTCTGCACACCGGTCAGCCGCCTGGGCAGCTTATAGGTTTCGGGCTGATACACATTCCACTGGCTGGGCTTCTGATAGGGCAACACCGCCAGCTTTTCGCCGCCGTTTCGGGGATCCCCCAGCCACAGGGTCATTTCGTAATGCTTGCTGTCCAGGGCGAAAATAGGCAGGGTGATTTCATCGGAGCCAACAGGCCCAAAGTCCACTCGGTCAAAGCCAGCCATGCTGTACCCATCCCGGCCAAAGGCAATGCCCTGCTCGTTGCCGGCACCGATTTCCCCATCGGTAAAGTGGTACAGCCCGGCGCTGACGAACTCATAGGGGTTCAGGTTGGGCTGGCCCATGCCCGTGATGCTGATCTCCTGCTGGGAGATAACCCTCGGGTGGTCGTAGCCATTGTTGCAGGTAGCCCGTAGGTAAATGTCCCCGTCCCCCACGCCATAAACGGTCACGCAGCCTTCCCCCGGCTCCACGGTGGCGCAGGGGGATTCAATGCCCTTGGCGGTGGTCACCCGGAAGTGAATGTCCTGCTTGTCCGCATTCTCCGGCAGGCACTTCACCCGGAAGGTCACGCTGGGGTTCTCCGGCGAAAGCGTCGTGCTGCCCACGGGTGTCAGTTCAATGCGCCGCACGGGGATTTCCCATGGCATGTTTGCCGATGGATACGCCCTGTGCCCCGCCGTACCAGACCGACGGTCGGTCGGTTTTGCCGGAATGTCCAGCACCGCAGGCTGCTTTCCGAGGGATGTTACCTTCACCTGCACTACGCCCGGCTCCGTGCCGGCGCCCACCACAGCCAGCAGCTTGCCGCCAAACAGCCGGCGGGTGGAGGTCTTGTAACCCTCATGGTCGGTGCTGTCGCCATTGTCCAGGCCCAAGAGCACACCGCCTTCAACCTGCACCTGCACCCGATCCACCGCATTCTCCACCGGGTGACCGGCCTCATCCGCCATGGAAATGGTCACAAAGGTCATGTCCTGTCCATCCGCCAGCAGGGTGGCGTCCTCGGGCTCCAGCACGATAGCGGCGCTTTCCCCGGGGGTGTAGCGCACATCCTCCGCCAACAGGTTTCCGGCTGCATCATAGGCACGGGCACGAAGCTCGCCGGGCACAAAGGGCACCTGCCACATGGGCAGGCAGGTTTCCGGTGCGTGCCTGTTCACCGGCTGGCAGCCCAGGGATGTGCCGTTCAGCAGCAGCTCGCAGCAGGCGCCGGTGGTCATCACCGCCACATCAATCATTTGTCCCGGGTTCCAGTCCCAGTGCACGCCGATGTGGGCCATGGGTTCATTCGTCCACAAGGCCCGGCACAGGTACCAGTATTCCTTGGGGAATACCGCCGTGTCCATCATGCCGAAGTAGCAGTTCCGGGTATGGTAGGGTGTTGGTTCGCCAATGTAATCAATGCCGCTCCACAGGAACTGCCCCAGGGAGTAGGGCGTGTTCAGGTCGTCCAACAGGCAGCGGCGCATGTCCCGCGTTCCCCAGCTGGTGGTGCTGTTGCCCAGGGAGGAGCACTGCAAATCCTCATCCGAAAGGATGCTGGCGCTGGCCGGGAAGCGATACACCCCGCGGCTGGACAGGGCAGATGCCGTTTCGCTGCCGTAGATCAGCCAGTCCGGGTGTGCCTGATGGTGGGCGGCATAGTACTTCTCGCCATAGTTGTAGCCTGCGGCCTGCACCAGGTCGGCACACTTTTGCGCACCTTCCCATGGCATGAAGTTGGAGCCGATGGTCACAATAGCATTCCCCTTGGGGTCATGCTTGCGCACCTCATCCCGCAGCATGCAGGTGATTTCCTGTCCCCGGGCATCCGCGTGGGTGTCCAGGATTTCGTTGCCGATGCTCCACATGAGCAGGCAGGGATGATTCCTGTCCCTGCGCACCCAGCTGGCCACATCCTCCGCCGCATGCTCAGGGAAAAAACGTGCATAGTCATAGGGTGTTTTGGGGCGCTCCCACATGTCGAAGGCCTCGTCCACCACCAGGATGCCCATTTCATCGCACATGTCCATCACCTGCCGGGCAGGCGGATTGTGGGATGTGCGCAGGGCATTGGCGCCCATGGCCTGCATGGCCTTCAACTGGCGCCGCGCCGCCTTTTCGTGAAAGGCCGCACCAAGGCAACCCAAATCGTGGTGGAGGCACACGCCGTGGAGCTTCACATGCTCACCGTTCAGGAACAGGCCTTGCTCCGCATCGTATGCCACCGTGCGGAAGCCCACATTTTGACTGATGCACTGCTCACCCAGGGTGGTTTCCAGCCTGTAGCAATGTGGGTGACCCAGGCTCCACAAAAGCGGATGCTCCACCACCATGTCCGCCGCCGTGCCGCCTGCTTCCGCCACCAGTTCTCCTGCAGGGGTATACAGCCGGTGCTGCGGCTGCTCGTCACCCTGGCCCAAAATTTCTGTTTCGATATGCACCCGCCAGCGATCACCCTGGCAGGCCATGGTCACATACACGCCGTCCAGGGGCATGCGGCGCTGGGGCAGCACATGCAGGGTGACATCGCGGTAAATGCCGGCACCGGAATACCAGCGGGAATTGGGGCTGGTGTGGCGGATGTGCACCATCACCTGGTTTTCGCCTGCATGCAGGCCCGACAGCTCTGCATCAAAGGCCGTGTATCCATACCGGTGGGTGCACACCACGGCGCCATTCACCAGCACATCGCAGTCCATGTATACGCCATCGAACCGCAGCAGCCACACCTTGCCTGCATCCTCCCGGGGTACGCTCAGCGTGCGGATATACCATCCGTCCGCAGACTCGTACAGGTTATCCTGCCTGGCAATCAGAAAATCATGGGGCAGGGACACATCCGCATAATCGGCCTGAATGGCCTCCTCCAGTGTGCTGCCATTGGGCAGCTTGGCAAAGCGCCACCCATCGTTCAAAAGCCGCTGCATTCCATCATCCTCCGTAAATGGTCTGATAGGAAGTATTCGCCATGCAGCATGCAATTCCTGCACGGCTTTTCATTTGCAATTTGAATCATAACATCCTTCAGTTTTTCTCATGATTGGCATTTGACCAGCATAGATTTGCATATCATCATCCGCAGCATGCAGGATGGTCATATGCAGGATTTATACATCAAAAATGCAACCCTGCCCTTGACATCCGCCGCCGCAGAGGGTATGCTATTCCCATGGCAAAAAAATGGCTCATTCATCGCCATTTTCGGTCAAGCAATGTAATAAGGAGGTTTCCCCATGAGTTCCAAGAAGAAGACGAACAAAAAGACGATCATCATTGCCGTGGTGGCCATTGCAGTGATCGCCGCCGTTGCCATCGGCGTGCTGATGTCCGGCAAGGCCAAGCAGGACGCCTCCAGCGAGGCCGTTTACACCTCCCTGTACGGCAGCGAGGTTTCCACCCTGAACTACCTGACCACCAGCAACACCTGGGATCTGACCGCCGGCGCCAACCTGGTGGACACCCTGGTGGAATACAACAGCGCGGCCCAGGTGATCCCCGGCCTGGCGGAAACCTGGGATGTTTCCGACGACGGTCTGACCTGGACCTTCCACCTGCGCAAGGGCGTAAAGTGGTACGACCACAACCAGAAACCCGTGGCTGAGGTGACCGCCAGCGACTTTGTGGCCGCCATGAAGTATGTCCTGACCGCCGAGTACGAGTCCGGCAGTTCCTACCTGCTGACCGATGCAGCCAACATCCTCAACGCCGCCGAGTATGCGAACGGCGAAATCACCGATTTCTCCCTGGTGGGCGTGAAGGCCGTGGATGATTACACCCTGCAGTATACCCTGACCCAGCCCACACCCTACTTCGTTTCCTGCACCACCTATGGCTGCTTCATGCCCGCCTATGGCCCGCAGCTGGAGGAGCTGGGCGCCCAGTTTGCCACCGACAACACCAAGATGTATTACTGCGGTGCCTTCATCCTGCAGGACTTTGAGCCCCAGGTGAAGCACACCTACGTGAAGAACGTAAACAACTGGGATGCCGCCAATATCCACCTGGACAAGATTGAATACATCTACAATTCCGAGTCCGCTACCCTTGGCCCGGTGATGGCCCAGCGCGGCGAGGTGGACTCCGCTTCCCTGAGCAACGATGTGGTGGACGAGTGGCTGAAGAGCAACCCCGAAATCGTCACCCGCGACCGGGCAATCCCCGATTACAGCTACTTCTACGCCTTCAACTTCGATCCCCAGTACGATGCGGAGTACGCGCCCGAAGATTGGCTGATCGCCGTGAACAACGAGAACTTCCGCCAGTCCATCATGAAGGCCTTCGACCGGCTGTACTCCATGCGCGCCATGGAGCCTAACGACCCCGAATCCGTCCTGCAGAACTGCATCACCCCCCGCACCTTCACCACCGTCAACGGTGTGGACTTCACCGAGCTGGATGCCTTCAAGGGCGTTGAGGATCTGTATTTCAATGCTGATGCAGCCCTGGAATACAAGGCCAAGGCCATGGAGGAGCTGACCGCCCAGGGCGTCACCTTCCCCATCAAGATGGTGGTTTCCTACAAGTCCGGCCAGACCGACTGGGAGAACGAGTCCATCCTGCTCAAGCAGCAGATTGAAGGCGTTCTGGGCACCGATTACATCGAGTGCGTGCTCTACGCCGGGCCTTCCGAGTCCTTCCTGTCCAAGGTGCGCCGCGCCGGCATGTACAGCTTCATGCGGGTGAACTGGGGCGGCGACTACATCGACCCCGCCACCTGGACGGATCCCTTCTCTGAGGAGTTCAATGCCGACGGCACCCGCAAGGGCAACACCTACAACAAGATGGATCTGATGCTGGACAGCGATTTCACCGAAACCAAGGAGTTCCTGACCAAGTACTACGCCGCTGTGGCAGAGGCCAGGGCCGTGACCGATGACACCCTGGACCGCTACAACAAGTTTGCCGAAGCCGAGCGTATGATGCTGGATCACGCCATCGTTGTGCCCTACTTCATCGATCCCGCTGCCTACCAGGTCACCAAGCTGAACCTGTTCGAGGGTGAGTATGCTCCCTTCGGCGTCAGCAACCTGCGCTACAAGTACCAGTACCTGCACGATGACTTCGTGACTGCAGAAGAATTCTACGCCTCTCAGGATGCCTGGCTGGAGGCCCTGGGCGCCAAGTAAACCGGCCCCTTTCCCTGTCTTTTCGGGAGAAACCCCGCAATTTTCCGGGGTTTCTCCCTTCCCTTGTTTTCCGGGTCTGTACTTTTTATGGCGGATGAGGGCGCAGGAGCCTGCATTCACCCCAACACACGGCAGCACGCTGCCAGAGAGGAAGCTGAACGTGGCAAAATACCTGACAAAGCGGCTGCTCCGCTCGCTGATCACCCTGTTCATTATTCTGTCCATTGTGTTTATTCTTGTGCGGCAGATGCCCATTGAGGGCTACTTCCCCAATATCGAAAAGATGACCCAGGCCGACATTGACCGGGAGCTTCACCTGATGGGGCTGGACAGGCCTATTCTGGTGCAGCTGGGGGATTTCTTCAAAAACCTGATCCTTCATGGCGATTTGGGTACCTCCCGGGTGTACCGCAACAATGTGCCTGTGGCTACCATCCTGGCGGACAAGATTCCCGTGTCCGTGCAGCTGGGCTCCATGTCCCTGTGCGTCTCCCTGCTGCTGGGCCTGCCCATGGGCACGCTGATGGCCAAGCATAAGGGCAAATTCTTCGACCACCTGGGCACAGGCTTCATTGTGCTGATCAACGCCGTGCCTTCCGCTGTGTACTATCTGTTCATCCAGCTTTTCGGTACCGAGGTGCTGGGCATCAGCCTGATATTCGACAGGGCGCCGGCTGGCATACGGTGGATATTGCCGGTACTTTCCATGTCCCTGGGGAACATTGCCTATTACGCCATGTGGCTGCGCCGCTACATGGTGGACGAAAGTAAGAAGGATTATGTGATGCTGGCCCGCATCAAGGGTGCCAACGAGAACCAGATTATGTTCCGCCACATCTTCCGCAATTCCTTCGTTCCCCTGGCCCAGTACATCCCCACATCCTTCCTGAACACCGTGGTCGGCTCCATTTATATCGAGTCCCTGTACGCCATTCCCGGCATGGGCGGCCTGTTGGTGGACGTGATCAAAAAGCAGGATAACGCCATGGTACAGGGCATTGTGCTGCTGTTTGCCTGCGTGGGCGTTGTGGGCCTGCTGCTGGGCGACCTGATGATGGTGGCCCTTGACCCCCGCATCAGCTTTTCCAAGAAAGGAGGCGACCGCTGATGGCTATCCTGAAGCACCCCAAGCTGGAGGAACTGGAGCAGCACTGCTGCGAAGCCATGAAGGAAGACCTTTCCGACCCTGCGCTTTTCACCTATGCCGATTTTGACGAAGCCGAGGTTGAGCGCACCGGCGCCAGCGACTATTCCTATTGGCGCTCCACTCTCCACGCCTTCAGCAAAAACAAAACAGCCATGTTTCTGCTGGTTCTCATGCTGGCGGTGGTGGCCTTCACCTTCATCCAGCCGCTGCTCCCCGCCCAGTTTGACCCCTTTCTGGTCAACAATAACCCGGAAACCGGCCTGCCCCTGAAGAATCAGCCGCCCAACGCCGTCCACTGGCTGGGCACCAACCAGATTGGTCAGGATCTGTGGGCCCGCATCTGGAGCGGCACCCGCACCTCCCTGTTCATCGGCCTGGCAGTTGCCATGATTGAGGCCGCTGTGGGCATCCTGGTGGGTGTGCTGTGGGGTTACGTCCGCAAGCTGGACTTCCTCTTCACCGAAATCTACAACGTGCTGGACAACATCCCCACCACCATCGTGCTGATTCTTGTGTCCTTCATCCTCAAGCCCGGCGTTGGCACCATCATCCTTGCCATGAGCATTACCGGTTGGATCGGCATGGCCCGCTTTGTCCGCAACCAGGTGCTTATCATCCGCGACAGGGATTACAACGTGGCCTCCCGCTGCCTGGGCACCAGCACCTGGCGGATCATTTTCAAAAACCTGCTGCCCTACCTGGTGTCCGTTATCATGCTGCGGATGGCCCTGTCCATCCCCGGCGCCATCGGCAGCGAGGTGTTCATCACCTACATCGGTCTGGGCCTGCCCGCTACCACCCCCAGCCTGGGCAACCTGATCAACGAGGGCCGCAAGCTGATGACCAACCCCAACCTGCGCTATCAGCTGATTTACCCCACCATTCTCCTGTCCATCGTCACCATTTCCTTCTACATGATCGGCAACGCCTTCTCCGATGCAGCCGACCCCAAGAACCACATTTGATGAAGGGAGCGAAACGATATGTCCAACCCGATTCTTTCCGTCCGCAACCTTCATGTGAAGTTCAACCTTCGCGGCCGGGTGCTCCACGCCCTGCGTGGCATCGACCTGGATGTGCTGGAGGGTGAAAGCCTGGCCATTGTGGGTGAATCCGGCTGCGGCAAAAGCGTGCTGAACAAGAATTTCATCGGCCTGCTGGACCAGAACGGCTATGTGGAAAGCGGCTCCATCCAGTATTTCGGCATGGGCGACAAAATGCGCCACCACGAAGCCGCCGGACAGGATGACCTGGGCCGGCACTACATCGACCTGGCAAAGTTCGATGATAACGAGGACTGGCTGCGCATCCGCGGCAGCGAAATCTGCATGATCCCCCAGGACCCCATGACCAGCCTGAACCCGCTGAAGACCATCGGCTGGCAGATCAGCGAAGCGCTGGAGCTGCACCGGGGCATGACCGGCGAAATGGCCCATGACGAGGTGATCCGCATCCTGGAGGATGTGCGCATCGATGACCCGGAGCGCCGCTGCAAGCAGTATCCCCACGAGCTTTCCGGCGGCATGCGCCAGCGCATTGTTATCGCCATCGCCATTGCCTGCCAGCCGAAAATCCTCATTTGTGACGAGCCCACCACCGCCCTGGACGTGACCATCCAGGCCCAGGTGCTGACCCTTTTGAAGGATCTGAAAGCCAAATATAACCTGACCATTATTTTCATCACCCACGACCTGGGCGTTGTGGCTAACATTGCCGACAGGGTTGCCGTTATGTACGCCGGGGACATCATCGAGCTGGGCACCGTGGAGGACATTTTCTTCGATCCCCGTCATCCCTACACCTGGGCACTTCTGTCTTCCCTGCCCCAGCTGGGCCACCGGGGCGAGGAGCTGTATTCCATCAAAGGCACGCCGCCCAACCTGTTCAAGGAAATTACCGGCGATGCCTTTGCCGCCCGGAACCCCCATGCGCTGAAAATCGACCATGTGCAGCAGCCGCCTTATTTTGATGTGTCCCCCACCCACAAGGCCCGCACATGGCTGCTGGATCCCCGCGCGCCCCAGGTGGAGCCGCCGGCTGCACTGAAGAAAATCAAGGACATTGGAGGTGTGAACCATGGCTGATGAGCGCGAAGTCATCCTGCAGGTGCGCGACCTGAAGGTGGCCTTTGGTTCCCGCCGGAAGCGGTTCGAGGCCGTGAAGGGCGTTTCCTTCGATGTGTACAAGGGCGAAACCTTCGGCATCGTGGGTGAGTCCGGCTCCGGCAAAACCACCATCGGCCGCAGCATCATCCGGGTATATCCTGCCAGCGGCGGTTCCATTAAGTTTAGGGGCCAGGAAATCACCGGCCGGATCAGCAAGGAGCTGAACAAGGAAATCACAAACAAGATTCAGATGATTTTCCAGGATCCCATGGCCTCCCTGAACGAGCGGGCGAAGATTGACTACATCGTTTCCGAAGGCCTGCAGGGCCGCGGATATTCCCGAAAGGAAATTGCCGAAAAGGTGCAGCAGGGCCTGAAGGACGTGGGCCTGCTGCCGGAGTTTGCCTCCCGCTTCCCCCACGAGTTCTCCGGCGGGCAGCGCCAGCGCATCGGCATCGCCCGTGCCCTGGTGATGAACCCTGAGTTCATCATCGCTGACGAACCCATTTCCGCCCTGGACGTGTCCATCCGCGCTCAGGTGCTGAACCTGATGAGCCATCTCCAGCGGGAGCGCGGCCTGACCTACCTGTTTATCAGCCACGACCTGAGCGTCATGCGCTTCATCTGCGACCGCATCGCCGTGATTCACAAGGGCCTGATTGTGGAAATGGCGGACACCGAGACCCTGTTCCAGCACCCGCTGCACCCCTACACCCGGGCGCTGCTTTCCGCCATTCCTCAGCCCAATCCCCTGGTAGAGAAAAACAAGGTGCTGGAGATTTACGATCCCTCCTGCCACCATTACGAGCAGGATGCCCCTGTTTGGGCCGAGATTGAGCCTGGTCACCATGTGCTGGCCAACCAGGAGGAACTGGCCCAGTATCGTGAAAAGCTGAAATAAGCACGCCAAAACGCCCGCAGGACATGGTCTTGCGGGCGTTCGTTATGCTTTTATCGCAGGGTCAGCGGTGTATCCGCGCCCAGGTACTTCTGCACATTCTGAAGGGCGCGGGCCATGCTGTCCTGCTGGCTGCTTTCCATGCCGTCGGGTGCAGGCTGATGGCTGTCCACCACCCGGTAGTAGTACCGTCCATCCTGCTTGTACCGCCAGATGTAGGTGGGCGTGTAGGCAACTTCATCAAAGGTAACTTGCTGCCCATTGCAGCTGATGCGCAGGTGCAGCAGCATGCCGGCTACATTGGCATTGGTGCGGGAACTGCTCAGCAGCGTGCCCAGGGAATAGGCACACAGCACCTGTTTGGTGCTGCCATCCGCCAGGTTGCCGGTAAGCCACACAACCGGCTGCACAACCCGGCTGCCCGTGCCGATAATAGCATCCACCCCGGCATCAGCCAGCTGCTGGGCAAAGGCAATCTGCTTATTGGTGGGTGCCGTTTTACCGTTGTTTCCCCATGAAAGGGACACCACCACCACTTGCGCGCCAGCTGCGCGAACCGCAGCTATATCCTGGAGGATAGCGTCCGCACCATCGCTGACGTCATCCAGCGTCACGGCAAAGCTGTTGCCATCCTTCTTCATGGCTTTTGCGCCCTTGTCGGAAAGTACGTCAGTGCAGTGCAGCAGGGCAACCTTCACGCCGTTCAGGTTGATCACGGAAGGCTGCGCGCCGGCAGCATCCTGATGGGTGCCCAGGGTGTTCAGGCCTTGCTGCTTTGCGGCCTCCAGCGTGGCTGTCACGCCGGAAAGGCCCAGGTCGTAGGCCTGCCGATGCCCCAGCGCCAAGGTGTCAAAGCCGGCTGCAGTCAGCATTGGCAGCACATCCGCCACCGTATTGCTGTCGGATAGCTTGCTTTCCCCATCCATGGTGTTCTCCAGGGTTACCATGGACAGGTCGGCTAATGTGCGCTCCCCCAGCAGTGCCAGGATCTCCGTAAAGTCGTACTTCTTTGCTTCGCTGTAATAGTTGGCCTGGCGCAAATCCGTATCAACGATCACACTGCCGCCAAAGGTCAGGGTGATGCTGGCATCCACCTGGGGCGCCTGGGTTTCCGCAGGCAGCGGCTGCACCGTCTGCTGCGGCTGCCGGGATGCAGCAGGCATGGTCACTACCGGCTGCTGCGCAGGCTGCGTGGAAACCTCCGGGGTGCTGATGGGTATGTCATTCAGGCTCAGCTCCGGCAGCAGATCTGCAAAGGACAGCGCCTGCAGCACCTTGCCGGTATCGATGCGCACATTTGTTTTGCCATTCAGCCTGGGCAGCACCAGCGCAAAGCCCGCCACCACCGCACAGGTGACCATCAGCATGGCAATGGTGCCCAGGGACACGCCCCGCCGTTTACGATGATTCCGCCCCATGCCGGTACGCCTCCTTCCGCGGTGAGCCTATCCTCAAAACACCTGGGACATGACTGCCGCCGCCAGCACAGAGCCGATCATCAAAATGGCCAGCGCAAGGCAGACCAGGCGGGTCATCCGCTGCTTCTTCTCTTCCTTGGTCATCTTCGCCATGGGACTCATCCTCCATTCAAGTTATGATGGCATGGTGTCCATCGATTTTTTCCACACGCGCACCTGTGTCACCCGGCGCTTGTCCATTTGGGTCACCTGGCCGCCCAGCAGCTGGGTTTCAAACCGGGCGCCAACGCTGGGTATGCACCCCAGCACTTCCGCCGCCCAGCCGCCAACGGTGTCCGCCTCAAAGGTATCCTCCACGCACAGGCTAGCCAGCAGCTCGCTGAGCTGCATGCCGCCATCCACCAGGCAGGAACCATCCTCCAGGGGGATGACCTCCTCGCTGATGATGTCGTGCTCGTCATAGATTTCGCCCACCAGCTCCTCCAGCACATCCTCCATGGTCACAATGCCTTCGGTGCCGCCAAACTCGTCCAGCACCACCACCATATGGGTTTTGGTTTCCTGGAACATTTTCAGCAGCTTGGAAACCTTCAGGGTGGAGGGCGCCATCACCGGCGGTGCCATGATCTGCTGGATGCTGCTGCACCCTGCATGCTGGAGTACGTAGAAATCCTTTTCATGCAGGATGCCCACCACATGATCCATATCCTCGTGATACACCGGCACCCGGGAAAAGCCGCTGGCACGGAAAATCTCCGCCGCGGCATCCATGCTGGCTGTATCCTCCAGGGCGGTCACGTCCACCCGGGGAGTCATGATGCTCAGCACATCCTGGTCATTGAACTCAATGGCAGAGCGGATCAGTTCACCCTCGTGGGCGTCCATGTCGCCGTCATGCTGGGCCTCGTCCAGCATGGTCATCAGTTCGGCCTCAATGTGGCTCTCGTCCTCCTGGGGCTTGAAAACGTGGCTCAGCAGCCGGCGCCACAGGCGAAACAGGGCGTTCACCGGGCTTAGCAACTTAATCAAGAAATTCAGCCAAGGTGCCACCGCCATGGCGATCCGCTCCGGTGATTCCTTCGCCAGCGCCTTTGGGGACACCTCGCCAAAGATCAGTATGGTTACCGTCATCACCACAGTGGAAAGCGTGGCGCCATAGCCGCCCACCCAGGCGGTAAACAGCACCGTGGCGATAGACGTGCCGGAAATGTTAACGATGTTGTTTCCCACCAGAATGGTGGTCAGCAGCCGGTCATAGTCCTCGGAGAGGGTCAGGGCCTGGCTGGCCCGCTTGTTCCCTTCGGACTGGAGGGTTTTCAGCTTTACCCTGCTCAGGGCAGAAAACGCCGTTTCCGATGCGGAGAAAAAGGCGGACAGCGCCACGCAAACAAACAGCGCAGCCAGAAGGATCCAGGTGTTCATGGAAAATCAGGCATTCCTTTCCGTGTCAGGCAGCGCAGCGGCGCCCGGCAGGAAAGCTCCGCATAAGGGAGGATGATCCATGAAAGCGCCACTCCTTTCGCTGCAATGATAAACAAAGACATAATATTATAGCATGTTCAGCCAGGAATTGCAACGGGCATCCCCTGCTGAACATGAAAAAGCACTGCCCTGCAGCAGTGCTTCGTACACCATTAGGGACTCGAACCCTAGACACCCTGATTAAGAGTCAGGTGCTCTACCAACTGAGCTAATGGTGCACACCGTTTCCCTTTCGGTCAACAACAGATATTATACACCATTTTTCGTTTTCGTCAACCCCTTTTCGCAACTTTTATGAAAAAAAGCTCCCCAGCCATGCCAGGGAGCCTTTGCCATGGAAGATTACGCCTGAGCGGGCGCACCAACGGGGCAAGCATCGGCGCAAGCGCCGCACTCGATGCAAACATCGGGGTTGATCTCGAACTTGCCGTCGCCTTCAGCGATAGCGTTCACGGGGCACTCAGCCTCGCAGGCGCCGCAGCTGATGCAATCCTCAGAAATCTTGTATGCCATGATGGTTTCACCTCCTCATTGATTCACACATCATAAACGGTGTGCATATAGTTATCATACCATGGTCGTCATGGAATTGCAAGAGGATTTATCGCAAAACCCTGCAATTTACTTTGTGTCTTCCTTGGCGGCCTGCAGCGCCGCCTCCACAGCGGCCTTCCAGGGGCTGACGGCCTTTGGGGCCGGTGCAGGCTTCTCCTGAGCGGCCGCGGCAGGCTTCTGGGCCTGGGTCACAGGTTTTTCCGCAGGCTGCTCCTTCACCGGGCGTTCCCGCCGGGCCGGATGCTCGCTGCGGTGCTCCTTTTCGGGGGCATCGGCCTGGGTCTGGTCGGCTGTTTCCTCGGCCGGTGCTTCCTTGCGAACCTGTGCAGGCCCGCCGGCACGCTGAACCTCCTCCATGGGGAAGTCCTTCAATTCGCTGCTGTCGCCCTTTTGCAGGCGCACGCGAACGGTTTCCTTAATGATGTTCAGATCCCACACCACGCCATTGCCTTCGGGGGTCACAACCTCCTTGCCCACCTTAGGCATACGTTTGCGGGTTTGCTCGTAGTGATCCTGCTCATACTTCAGGCAGCACATGAGCCGGCCGCACACACCGCTGATTTTCGTGGGGTTCAGGGACAGGTTCTGCTCCTTGGCCATTTTGATGGAAACGGGCTGGAAATCCCCCAGGAAAGTGCCGCAGCACAAGGGTCGTCCGCATGGGCCCAGGCCGCCCAGCATTTTGGCCTCATCCCGGACGCCGATCTGCCGCAGCTCAATCCTGGTTTTGAACACCGCCGCCAGATCCTTCACAAGGCTTCGGAAGTCCACCCGCCCATTGGCCGTAAAGTAGAACAGTATTTTGCTGTTGTCGAAGGTGTATTCCACGCTGACCAGCTTCATGTCCAGCTTATGCTCGCTGATTTTCCGCTGGCAGATGGCATAGGCTTCCTTCTCGCTGCGCTTGTTGTCCTGGGCGTGCTGCACATCCTGGGCTGTGGCAATGCGCACCACCTGCTTCAGGGGTGCAGTCAGCTGCTCATCGTTGATCTCCCGCACCGGGGTCACAACCTCGCCAAACTCAATGCCCCGGGCCGTTTCCACAACAACGAAGTCACCCGGCGTGGGCCAGAAGGCACCCGGGTCGAAGAAATATAGCTTTCCGGCATTCTGAAAGCGAACGCCAATCACGTTGACCATCGTATTTTTTCCTCCATCAGGCAAAGCAGCAGCTGTTCCACCACTGCCTGCCAAGTTACCTGGCTGGCCCGCAGGCGCCTGGCCAGCTGCACGGCATCCATCAGCCGCACAAAGTCTTCCGTTTTCCCGTCTGCAGCCATCTGCTGCCATGGAAACGGATAGCCGCTGATGGTGCTGCGCTCCCTCTGGCCCAGGTTCACCAGCAAAAGTGTGCGGAGCATATCCTCCACATCGTCCAGCAGCTCGCCGCTTTGGTCGCGTTTGTCCTTCCACTGGGTGGAAACCCGCAGGATCTCGCTGCGGCCCGTCAGGGAAAAGAAATCCCGCATAACCTCGCTGCGGCGCTGCCAGTAACCCTCGTCAGCCGCCACGCTCAGCGCCCGGCCAATGGAGCCGCCGCTGACATGCACGGCTTCTTCCGCCCGGTGCCTGTCAACCCCGCTGCCCTTGAGCACATCCAGCACCACGCTGTCCGCCCAGGGGTGGAGCTTCAGCGCCCGGCACCGGCTGACAATGGTGGGCAGCAGCAGCTCCGGCGCATCCGTCAGCAGCAGGAACACCGTGCCTTCCACAGGCTCCTCCAGGGTTTTCAGCAGGCAGTTCTGGGCGGCTGGAGTCATTTTCTCTGCCTGTTCAATGCGGATGATCCGCCGGCCACCGGCGTAGGTATGCTCGCCGGCCTTGCGGATGACCTGGCGGATAGCCTCCACCTGAATGGACTTTTCCGGGCGCACCACAGTCATGTCCGGGTGGGTGCCTTCCCTCACCTGCACGCAGGCCGGGCAGGCGCCGCAGGGCCTGTCCCCCCGGGATTCGCACAACAAATACTGGCCCATGGCCTGGGCCAGTGTGCGCTTGCCAACGCCTGCCATGCCGCTGATGAGGTAAGCATGGACAAACGTTCCTTCCCGCAGGGTTTTCATCAGTCCATCATAGGCTGCACCCTGGGGCGCAAAATCCGCAAGGGTCACAGCCCGATCCATTTCCGGTTCAGCCAAGGGTTGCTCTCCTAACTCACTCAAGGGTTACAGCTTCACGAACTGATCCACCGACAGCACAAACACCGTGGCGCCGCCCACCATCACCTCAATGGGATAGGGGGAATACACGCCATTGACCCCGGACACGGACGTAGGCGCCGTAGCCAGCTGCTTGCGGCTCTTGCAGACCTTTTCAATCACCGCCATGGCTGCCTCCAGCTTGTCATCATCCACACCCACCAGCAGGGTGGTATTGCCTGCCCGCAGGAAGCCGCCGGTGGTGGCCAGCTTGGTCACGCCGAAGCCCTCGTTCATCAGTTTGCTAACCAGACGGGATGCGTCCTCATCCTGGACGATGGCAATAATCAGCTTCATGTCAGTTCCTCCTTGCTATATGAAAAGGCTATACCCTCTCCTATGTAGTATACAGCAAAGCGCGTAAAAATGCAAGCTGGGGTTTCCCGGCACAATCCCGGTTACTGATCGGCAGCATGGAGAAGGAACACCTGGTTCGGATAGCCAAACTCCTCAACCAGTGCATCCGCCACGAAGCCGTATTGCTGATACAGCGCTCGTGGCGCAATACCTTTTTCATCCTCAGCACGAAAGGTAGAAACCGTTATGGCCCTTGTCCGGTCAAGGTTGCTTAAGGCCTCATCCATCAGCATGGAGGCCACACCCCGGCGGCGGTATTCAGGCGCGACCGCCAGGCAGCAGATCATGTTGTGACCCCGGGAGAACAGCATCACCCCGGCGATTTCGTCATCTGCCTTCACGCAGATGGCCTGTCGCTTGTCCATGAATTTCAGCACGGTGGCCCGGTGCTCCTGCAGCTTTTTCTCCGTTTCCAGGCCGGGAAAGTTCCACCGCACCTGGGCCACAAGGTGCATCCACTTGTCAATATCTTCAGCTGTTCCGTAAAAGAGCTGCATCCTTTTGCCTCCACGCCATGGGAATTGCAAACAGCGCCCACAAAAAGGCGGGAGCCTGCCGCTTCAGGCAGCAGTTCTCCCGCTCTTTGCATCAGGTATTCTTCATAATCACGGAGCCAATGCAGTCGCTGGCATGCTCGCAAGCATCGGCGCAGGCTTCCATGCAATCGAAGATCTCACGCCAGGAAATGGTTTCCAGCACATCGCCGCACTTCTGGGACAGTTCGCGCATGGAAGCCATATACAGCTTGTCGCACTCTTCCTCCGCATCGTTGATTTCAATAATCAGCTGGCGGAGCTTCTTGGATTTCTTGAAGTTTTCAAACTCGTTCATCACCTGGCACAGCAGCTCGCAGGCATGCACCAACTTCTTGGCCATGGTGATGGCGGAAGGGTTGATGGTGTGCACATCGAAAATGTAGAACTTCTGCAGAATCTCCTCAATCATATCCGTCACATCATCGATGCGCTGGCTGAGCAGGTCCAGGTCTTCCCGGTCCACAGGGGTCACAAAGGCCTTGGCCAGGGCGGCGTTCATCTCGTGCTTCTTGGTGTCGCCCCCATGCTCGATGGCATGCATCTTGTCCAGCATCTGCTGCATTTCCTCAGGCTTGTAACTCTCCAGGCACTTCACCAGGTAGGAAGCAGCCTGCTTGGCGTAATCAGCGCTTGCCGCCAGGTTTTCGTAGTAGAACTTATCGCCCTTCGCCATAAGAAAAACTCCTCTCGCTTATCAGAATATCGCCAGGAACAGCTTGGTCATCAAAAAGCCCACCAGGCCGCAGCCGGGGAAGGTCAGCACCCAGGTGAGCACCATTTCCTTCACCACGCCAAAGTTGATGGCAGAAACCCGCTTCACCGCACCTACGCCCATGATGGATGTGGTTTTCGCGTGGGTGGTGGACACCGGCAGGCTGAACACCGAGCAGAAAAGCAGCGACAGCGCCGCCGCAATATCCGCCGAGAAGCCCTGGTATTTTTCCAGCTTCACCATGTCCATACCCACGGACTTGATGATTTTCTTGCCGCCCATGGCAGTGCCCAGGGCCATTACCACCGAGCAGACCACCATCAGCCAGATGGGAATGCTGATATCCGCCGGCAGGGTTTCACCCCGGGACATGTATACGCAAAGGAGAATCACGCCCATAAACTTCTGTCCGTCCTGGGCGCCGTGCATGAAGGCCATGGAGGCCGCGCCGGCAATCTGCGCGCCCCGGAAGAAAGGCTCCGTTTTCGGCCTGTCCGC
>CAYMOM010000022.1:0-21310 GCA_964391995.1 uncultured Faecalibacterium sp. | reverse complement strand
GCCCTCTGCACTCCCGCTTAAGGGATTTCATCCCTTAAGAATCCCTTTCGGCGTGTGTGTTTCGTGCGCCAGCCATGAAGGGGTCACGGCGCATAACGGATGCGCCGCGACGCGGGAGTGCTACTTTACCTCCCGGAGGGAGGTCAACGGCACCTGCCACGTGGCGTTGCTCCCCCGCGTCGCGGCGCGCCCTTTGCGCGCCGTGACCCTCGCTTGGCTGTAACCAAGCAGCACTGTCCCGCCTGGGATTCTTAAGGGCCTTTCGGCCCTTAAGCGGGGTCCAGGGGCAGGGCCCCTGGTCACTGGTGGAAGGACTCGATGCCGCGGAGGAGCTGCAGCTCCCGCACATCGCGGACGGTGGTGTACATTTGCCGGGTAAGCACGGAGCCGGAGCGGTAGAACAGGCAGATGAAGGGCACATCCTCGGCAAAGCGCTGCTGGATGCTCATCAGGGTGGCCTGATAGCCGTCCTTGGTGGTCTGGGTGCGCAGCTCCTTGCACAGCTTGGTCATTTCATCGCTTTTATACAGGCCATAGTTGCCGGTGTTACCCTTCATCAGCAGGTAACCGGGATCGGGGCACACGTCCATGGCGAAGGAGGCCAGCGCCAGGTCGAAGGAGGCGGCCTTCAGCTTGGTCTGCATTTCGCTCATGGTCATGACGGTTATCTTGGTGGAGATGCCGGCCTGGGCCAGCATATCGGCAATCAGGTTGGCGGTTTCCACCCGCACGTTGTTGTCCGGTTCCTCGTAAACGAAAATGCGCAGATGCAGGTTTTCCTTTTCACCCTTGGCATTCAGCCTGTCCAGGACGCCATCGTCATCGCTGTCCTCCCAGCCGTCCTCCTCCAGCAGGGCCTTGGCGGCCTCCACATCGGTGACGAAATACTGGCTCAGGTTTTCGTTGTACATCCATGTGCCGGGAATCATGGGGGTATCGGTGCGCTCCACCATGCCCATGTAGACCTGCTTGGCAATCTTGTCCGGGTCAATCAGGTAGCGCAGTGCTTTGCGCACGTTCAGGGAGTTCATGGGGGAAAAGCCATGGTTGATCAGCAGCGTTTCCAGCTGATTGGTGCGATAGTCCAGGGCCAGGGAGGTAGTGCCGCTCTTGTGCTGGGCGGCGGCAATGGAGCGGGTGAACACCGTGTCCACCCGGGCATACTCATAGCTTTCGATGACCTTGCTGGGCGAATCGTGCATTATCACCATGATTTCCTCCACCTGGGGGCGGGTCTGCCACCAGGTATCATTGGTTTTCAGCCACAGGTAATCCCCGGGCTGAAAGGTGGAAATCACATAGGGGCCTGTGCCGGGCGGGTTGTCCGCCGTCACCCTGTCCTGGGGCAGAACGGGGAAGGTCATGACGTAAAGGACACCCCAATAGTTCCGGCCGGAGGCGGTTTTCACCACCACGGTATCATCGCCGGAGGCGGAGATGCTTTTGACAAAGTATTTCATATTATAATAGTAGCCGGGGTTCTGGGTGTTTTCCTCATTGGCCCTGTCCAGAATGTACTGGGCGGTGGCCACCACATCGTGGGCGGTCAGGGGCGTGCCATCGGAAAAGGTGATGTTCTTGCGCAGGGTGAAGGTCCAGGTTTTGCCGCTGCCGGATTCCTCCCAGCTTTCGCACAGGCCCGGCTGGGGCATGTAATCGTCATCCACATAGACCAGGCTTTCATACACCAGGCCGTAAATGCTCATCATGTCCCGCTCCACCGGGTCAAGGGGCTGGATCAGGGCCGTTTTGGTGGATTGTATGCCCACCACCAGGCTGCTGCCCACATTGGTAGCCAGGGCGCTACCGGCCAGCAGGCACAGCATCAGTGCCAGTGGAAGCATCCTTCTGATAAATAAGCGCATCGTAAATCGCATAGTCTTGCGTCACTCTCCCTGCATAGGTTTTGGTAGGCCCGTCCTTCATGCTTTCCAGGTTCAGGCGCAGGCCGTCCGGGGATATGCTGCCATCGCTGAGCCAGGCACTCACGGCGCTTTGCCCGGCGTGGTAGGCGCTGGCCACGGTCACCGGGTCGCCCCGGAAAAGCCGGGAAAGATAGCCCAGGTACCATGTGCCATAGCGGATGTTCTGCTCCGCATCCAGCATGCGGTCGAAGGTATAGCTGCCGTCGTTCAGCTTGTCGGAGATCCACTGGGCCGTGTCGGGCATAAGCTGCATCAGCCCCCGGGCGCCCACGCTGCTCTCCGCCGTGGTGCGGAAAGAGCTTTCGTTGAGGATAATGGCAGCCACAAAGGCAGGCTGAAGGTTGTTTTCGGCGGCGTAGTGCTCAATCAGGTCCATGTAATAAACGGGGTGCGCGTCCACCACCCGCTGGCGGGCGGCCTCCCGCTGGCTCTGCCGCTGAAACAGGTAGGCCTCCATCAGGTTTTGGGCGGCAAACAGCGCCAGGCAGAGGAACAGCCCGCCCACCATGCCGGCGGCGATCCACCGGGGCAGCCTGGCGGCTGGCGCCTTGGGCCTGGGGCTGGGTGCCTGCTGGGGTGCTGCGCGGGAAACCAGCTCCGGCGAGGGTGCCACGCCGGTTTGCTGCCGGTAGCGGTCAGCCCTGCGGTTCCGCTGGGGTGCCGGGTTGGGTGCTTGCATGGGGTATCTCCTTTTCGTGGGCCAATGCCAGCTCCTGGGCAAACAGGGCCGGGAGCTTAGCCTTAGTGTAGTCCATGGGGCCGCTGGTGTCAATGACGATTTGCGCGCGGGCCGCCTTTTCATCGGCAGAAAGCTGGCTGCGCAGCCGGGCCTGGGCCTCCGCCAGGGTAAAGCCGTCCCGGGCCATCAGCCGCTGAAGCTGAATCTCCCTGGGCAGCCACACGCACCATACCCGGTGGCACAGGCTGTCCATGCCCGTTTCATACAGCAGGGGTACATCCAGCACGCAGACCTTTGCGCCGGCCCGGCAAGCCAGGTCAATCTGCTGGCGGGTCAGGTCAAACACCAGGGGATGAATGATGCTGTTCAGCTTTTCCCGGGCGGCATCATCCCCGAAGACCAGGGCGCCCAGGGCGCGGCGGTTCAGGTTTCCATCCGGGTGAAACACCCCGTCCCCAAAGGCCCGGCGGATAGCTGGCAATGCCGGGCCGTTTTCTGCTGTGACCTGGCGGGAAAGCTGGTCGCCGTCAATAATCGCTGCACCCATGTCCTTCAGGGCGGCGGCAACGGTGCTCTTTCCGCAGGCAATGGAGCCTGTCAGGCCGATAATGCGCATGGTGTGTCCCTCCATGTAAACGAATCACCGCAGGAGATCCCTGCAAAAAACGCAAGCAGCCCGGCAGATCGTGCCGGGCGAAAGGGTTATTTGCGGTCCCACAGCTTCCACAGGCCCAGGGCCGCGAACAGCCGGGTAAAGGGGTTGCAGCCGCCGCGGCGGCCACGCTTGCCAAAGATGACGGACAGAAGGAAGATGGTCAGGATCACCTTCCCCAGGCTGAAGCCCGTGTCCTTATCCTCGTGGGTCACACGCTCCATGGGCGTAGGCTCGTCCTCCCGGAAGATCTCGTCAATGCGGGTTGCCCATTCATCCGCCCAGTCCACCCTGGCCTGCTGGGTTTGACCAAACAGGCCGTCCAGGTCAATGTCTTCGTCAAAGGCCTTGTTCAGTTCGCTGGTCAAGGCGGGAACATAGCGGCTGATAGCCTCATCGTACCGCTGCTGGAGGAAGGGTTCCTCCAGGTAGGCGCTCAGCAGCTTGTCCTGCACCTGGGAAGACAGGCTGCTGTTCACCTCGTCGCCGCCGAAGGAGCCGAATTTATCCTCGCCCACCGCCAGCAGGAGCAGCAGGTCATCCTCGTCCAGCTCCCAGTATTGGCGCAGGCCGTTGGCGTAGTTGGAAAGGCTTGCGCCGTCCAGGAAATCCACCGTAGCCACATAGAAGCGGATGGGGGTTTCGTTATCAACCTCCTGGGCGAAGGCGGCTAAATCCTTCATGGTGGACTGGCTGAAAACGGCGGCAGCATCGGTCACGGCACCCTGCTTTTCAGGGTAACGGGGTTCGGCTGCGGCAGCTGCACACAGGCACAGCAGCGCCAGCAGCAGGCAAAAGCATTTCTTCATCAGCTGTCACCTCCGGCGGCAAGGGGTTCCACGCCCAGCAGCATCGCCAGCCTGCCCGTGGGGGAGGAGGTGAGCCGGGCGTTGTAGTCCTCCATGATGGCGGCATAGGCGGCAGAAGCGCCTGAGGTTTCGCTGAGGGTGCGGGTCAGGCTGGCAATGTAAACCCGGTCACGCTCGCTGCGCTGCACCGAGTCCATGCCCGTCAGCTTCTCCGCCAGGCTGGCGGCAGCGGCGGAAATGGCGTCATCCGCAGCAGTCAGCTGGCCGGGTGCAGGATGATCCCCGCAGATGGTTTCGTAGGCGCTGCGCAGGGCAGCCACATCGGCATCATTGGTCAGGTGCCGGGCAGCCACCACAGCCAGGTTGGCGGCATCCATGGCGCGGGCCTGTAGGGATGCGCCCAGTTCCCCCGTTTCGGACAGGGCGGAAAGCGCCTCCTCCCGCTGACCGTTCCAGCCACGCACAGCGCCGATGCCAACCGCCGCCACCACCATGGCTGCAACCAGCACCACGCAAAGTATGTTGGCTAACGTGTTCTTCATGCTATCCTCCTGCCAGAGGCTCTGCCTCTGGACTCCGGTCAAGGGCGCTGCCCTTGACAATCCTGCTTAAGGGATTTCATCCCTTAAGAATCCCTTTCTGGGGTATGATGCGTTCGCCGTACCAGCGGGGGTCACGGCGGACGACAGGCCCGCCGCGACGCGGGAAAGAGACGCCGCACGGCGTGACCCCTGCTAAGACGTTACCAAGAAACACTACTCCGCCTGGGATTCTTAAGGGCAGCGCCCTTAAGCAGGGTGCAGGGACAGCGTCCCTGCCGCGTTCCTTACAGATTGGTCTGAAGGAGCTTTTTCTTCAGGTCGGCTTCCATCTGGTAGAGGGTCTTTTCGGCCTCGATGCGCTGGGTGTGACCGTTCTGCTGGATGGCCATCACCTCATTGATGGTATCGATCAGGCTCTGGTTGGTGCTGATGAGGGTTTCCATATCGATGATGCCGCGCTCGGCCTCCCGGGCGGTTTCGATGGTGCCCATTTTCAGGGTTTCGGCGTTCTTGCGCAGCAGCTCGTTGGTCATGTCGGTAACGGCGGTCTGGGCCTGAAGCGCCTGCTGGGAGTGGTGCAGGCCCAGGGCCAGCACCATCTGGCTCTTCCACAGGGGCAGGGTGTTGGACAGGGTGGACTGGATGCGCTCCACCAGCAGGCTGTTGTTGTTCTGCAAAAGGCGAATCTGGGGTGCCATCTGTATGGACACCTGGCGGGTCAGTTTCAGGTCGTGGAGCTTCTTTTCAAAGCGGTCGCACTGGGCAGCCAGGTCGTTGGCCTTCTGGGCGTCCATGGCATCGCCGGACTTGGCGGCAGCCTCGGTCAGCTGCTTCAGCTCGCCTTCCCGCACACGGGCCAGCTTTTCATCGCCGGCGATAATGTACAGGGTCAGCTGATGGAAGTACTCGCTGTTCTTGTCGTACAGCCGGTCGAACATAGCCACATCCTTCAGCAACTGGGCCTGGTGATTTTCCAGGGAGGAGGCGATGGTATCCACATTGGCGCTCACCTTGCTGAAGCTGGCCTTCATGCGCTCCACCCGGTCCTCCGCCTTGGAAAACAGCTTCATGATGCCCTTGGGCTCCTCGCTGTCCTTTTCGAAGCCTTTCAGTTCAGCCACCAGGTTCACCAGCATGTCACCCACCTCGCCGGAGTCCTGGGTCTTCACGGCTTCCAGAGCAGTGTCGGAAAAATCGGCAATATTCTTCTGGGCATCGGCGCCGAAAAGCAGCACATGGTCGGGGTTGGTCACGTCCAGCTTGGTGAGGAAATCCTCAATGGCCTTGCGCTCGGCAGGGGTCAGCTGGCTGTCGTCCAGGCGGGGAGCCTGGGCAGGCGCAGCGGGCGCCTCCTGAATGGAAGGCTCCGCCACCGGTGCAGCAGGCGCTTCGGGGGCCAGGGAAAGCATGGGGGACTGATTGGTTTCGCTCATGAGAGGTTCCTCCTATCGGTTATTTCTGTTGGCGGCTGCTGTAAAAGGAAACAAAGTCGTCATCCTTGGTGGCGGGTGCATCCATGACGGGTGCACCCTTCTGCATCTGGGCAGACGTGGCGGTGGCAGCCTTTGTGCCGCCCAGTTCGCCCTGGGTAAAGCCATCGCGCTTGAGCATCTGCTCCAGCACGTCGATATCGGTGGTTACATCCAGCAGGGTATCCTTGTACAGGTTATCCAGCTGCTTCTGGCAGGCCGTCAGCACCATGCCCATGCCGCGGATCAGCGTGGAGCGTGCCTCAGCCATATCGGCAGCGGAAACGCCCCGCTGCTCCATGGTGCGGTAGCTGCCCAGCATTTTCAGGGTGGTAGGCAGGTAGTAGTTCATAAACTTGCGGATCTGCCCGGCCTTCTGGGGCTGCTCTGCCACGGTTTTGAAGATTTGCACACACAGGTGCTCCAGCTCATCCATCTGGGTGGAAAGCACCTGATCGGGGATGGCATCGTTTTCCGCGCGGATCTGGTGCAGCATCTGCTGGCCCTTGGCAATCACCCCGTCAGCCGCTTCATCGCCAGAAAGGGGCAGATCCTCCACAGCCTTCTGGGCGGCCTTTTTCTTTTCGTCCTGCTTGTTGTGGGTGGTCAGGTCCAGGCCGGAAGCCATGATGCTGATGACCTTTCCCGCCAGGATGGCCAGCCCGGCACAAATCAGAAAATCGCTGATGCGGAAAAGGGGAAACACCCCGGAATACAGCAGGGCCACCACGCCGCCGGTGATCAGCCCGGCCTTAAAGCCCTTGTTCTTCTGCTTATTCTTTTTCTTCTTGGCGCTCATTGAATGCTTCCATTCCTTTCATTGCCTGTAAAACAGGCTGAAACCATTATATCACAGTTCGCCGCCGCTGAAAAGTACACAGCATGAGAATTTGATGAGGAAAGGTTAAGAATACACCACGGAAGCTGCTCATACACTTCAGCAGACGGAAGGAGGAAAACCCATGATGGATATGCGCACCATGAAGGAGAATATACAGCTGGAGCAGCCCACGGGCCGCGCCCGGGGACAGGCCGTGGTGGCGGGGGAGATCACCCTGCCCGGCGGCTTGCGGGAGGAGGCCCGCATCCTCCATGCCGGCGGCATGGTGGTGGTGGACAGCGTGGAAGCCATGCAGGACAGGGTATCCATTGCCGGGAAGGTGGTGTTCCACACCCTGTACACCCAGGGGGATCACACCCGGGTCAACGGCATGGAGGCCACGGCGGACTTTACCCACATGCTGGATATGCCAGGCGCCCAGCCGCGGAACCTGTGCCGGGCAGAGGGTGCCGTGGAGCATGTGGAGGCCTCCGCTGCCGGCGGGCGCCTGAGCCTGAAGGCCATTGTGCGGCTGTGGGGCAGCGCCATCAGCCAGCAGCCGGTGGAAGCGGTGACGGGGGTTGCCGGGCCGGAGGGCATTGAAAGCCGTTCCCGGGAGGCGCAGATCAAGCGCACCGTTGCCGCCGGGGCTGATGAAACCCTCCTGCGGGAGGAATTTGCCCTGCCGGAGGAGGCAGGCATCCGCGATACGCTGTATGCCACAGCCCGGGCCCAGGTGGAGGAAATCACGGGTGGCCTGGGGCGCTGTGGGCTGACAGGCCGGGTGGAGCTGGAGGCCATTCACGCCTGCGACCTGCCGGGCAAGCCGGTGCTGGTCACCCGGCACAGCATCCCCTTTGACCATGTGGTGGAGCTGAGCAGCCAGGAGGGTGACAGCCTGCAGGGCACGGCCCTGGTGAAGGATGTGGCTGTGGCCAGCCAGGATGCCGGCGACGGCCAGCGCACCCTCCGGGCCGAGGTGCTGCTGTCCCTGCAGGGCCAGGCGGACAAGAAGGAGAACATCACCCTGCTGGATGATGCCTACACCACCGCCGGCGATGACCTGCGCCTGACCAGCCGGGAGGTTCCCTGCCGGGTGGAGGACTGCCGCCAGCAGGCAGCGGAAAGCGGCAAAACCATGCTGCTCCTGCCCGAGGGCAGCAAGCCTGTGCGCAGCGTGCTGTGCGCCTTTGCCACGCCCGTGACCACCGGCCGGCAGCAGATTGGCGGCCGGCTGACGGTGGAAGGCATGCTGGAGGTTTCCCTGCTGTACATGACGGATGATGCGCCGGAGCCTGCCGCCGCGTTCCTGGAGGAACCTTTCCGCATGACCTTTGCCGCCCAGGCCGGGGAGGAGGACTTCATCAGCCTGAGCTGCGGGGATGTGGATGCTGTGGCTATCACCAGCGACAGGGTGGAACTGCGGTATGTGATGCATCTGTGCATCAGCGGTACCCGTGCCCAAAGCCTGCGCCTGGTGACCGATGTGCTGCCCGTGCCCGCCGGCCCGACGGATGGGAGCATTGTGCTGTATTTCACCCAGCCCGGCGAGCGCCTGTGGGATATTGCCCGGCGCTATCGCGTGCCGGAAGCCGGCCTGCGTGAGCTGAACCCGGAGCTGGCGGAGGAACCGAAGGCGGGCCAGGGTGTGGTGGTATGGAGGAGGATGGCATAAGAAATCCCCATGTTTTGCGCTGCAGAACATGGGGGTTCTTTTTTGCAGGCCGGAAGGCCGATGGGTGCGCGGTTAGCGCACGGGGCCGGAAGGCCGATGGATGCGCAGCAGCGCACAGAGCCGGAGGGCCCATCGTGCACACATTTGACACACAGGGCCTGTGGCGGGGGATGTTCTTTTCGTCTCGGCGAAAAGAACCAAAAGCCGCCCGGGGCCGCTAATACTGTACCGCGGCGTAGCGGCCCCGGACCCCCTTTCCCCCGCGACTGGGCAGGTTATCCGGTTGGTGACCCCACCGGCTTCCCCGCGGGGGCGATCAGGGACGCGATGGTCGTTTTGGCGGTTTGGGGCACCTTGCGCGCGGCATGTGGCTCGCGCTTTGTGCGCAGGTTTGTGGGCTGGTGCACACATGTTATGACGCGAAGAAAACTGCGATAGAATATTGTTTCATCAAGGTGCAAAGGCTCCCTCCGGGAAGATCAAGTTCCTCCCCCGCGTCACGGCGCATCCGTTATGCGCCGTGACCCCCGCTTGGCTGTAACCCCGCTGGGTTGTCCCGCCCGGGATTCTTAAGGGCCTTTCGGCCCTTAAGCGGGGTCCAGGGGCAGCGCCCCTGGTTACCTGAAGTAGTCTACGCCGCCTTCGAACAGGGGCTGGTACTTGTTGCCGGGGACGTTTTTGTACAGGTTGTCGCCGGAGCGCTCGGTGTGGCCCATTTTGCCCAGCACGCGACCATCGGGGCTGGTGATGCCCTCAATGGCGAAATAGCTGGCGTTGGGGTTGAAGCGGGTGTCCATGCTGGGGTTGCCGGACAGGTCAACATACTGGGTGGCAACCTGTCCATTGGCTGCCAGGTCACGCAGCAGCGCTTCCGGGCCAACCAGGCGGCCTTCGCCGTGACTGATGGCGATGGTGTGCACATCATCCACGCTGCACCGGGACAGCCAGGGGGACTTGCCGGAGGCAATCCGCGTGCGCACCAGCATGGACTGGTGGCGGCCGATCTCGTTGAAGGTCAGGGTGGGGCACTGGTCATTGGTGTCAACAATCCTGCCGAAGGGCACCAGACCCAGCTTGATCAACGCCTGGAAGCCGTTGCAGATGCCCAGCATCAGGCCGTCACGGTTTTCCAGCAGGTCGGCTACGGCGTCCTTCATGGCAGGGTTGCGGAAGAATGCCGTGATGAACTTGGCGGAGCCGTCCGGCTCGTCGCCGCCGGAGAAGCCGCCGGGCAGCACAATCATCTGGCTGTGGGCAATCATGGATGCCGCCGCCTTGATGGACTCGGTAATGGCAGCGGGCGTCAGGTTGTTGATGACCAGGATTTCCGCCTTGCCGCCGGCACGCTCCACGGCGCGGGCGGTGTCGTATTCGCAGTTGGTGCCGGGGAATACCGGGATGAACGCCAGTGGCTTTGCCACGGTGGCGGCAGGCTTCACCCGGGTTTCGGTGGCGAAGGAGAATTTCTCCGTGGTTTCGCCGGTGCGGCCCCGGTAGGGGAACACTTTCTCCAGCTTGCCTTCGTAAATCTCCTGCATGGGCGCCAGGTCGATGCGGTCGCCCTCGTATTCCAGCGCCCACTGGGGGATGGTGTCGCCCACCTTAACGCCCAGCTCGCAAGGCTCGGCGCACTCAATCAGCATGGCGCCAATCTGCTGGGCGAACAGGTCGCCTTCATAGTCGTCGTCCACCCGTGTGCCGATGGCGTTGCCCAGACCCATCTTGAACAGACCTTCCGCCACGCCGCCCAGGCCCAGCGCCCAGGCCGCAACAATCTTGCCAGAGAGGATGCCTTCCCGCACCGCATCATAATTGGCGGTGAGAGCAGCGGTGTCGTGGGCAGCGCAAGCCAGGAGGCGAACCTCGTGCCCGGCGGACTTGAACTCGGGGGAAATGACCTGGCTGGCCTTGCCGGGCGCCACCGCAAAGGAGCACAGGGTGGGCGGCACATCCATCTTCTCAAAGGTGCCGGACATGGAGTCCTTGCCGCCAATGGAAGCAATGTTCAGATCCAGCTGGGCATCAAAGGCGCCCAGCAGCGCCGCAAAGGGCTTGCCCCAGCGGGTAGGATCCTCCGTCATGCGCTCGAAATACTCCTGGAAGGTCAGGTACGCCTGCCTGTAGTCAAAGCCCGCTGCCACCAGCTTGGTGACGCTTTCAATCACAGCCAGGTAGGAGCCTTCATAGGGGCTTTGGCTGAGAATTTCCGGGTGGAAGCCATAGGCCATACCGGACACGGTATCCGTTACGCCGTGAAGCACGGGCAGCTTGGCAACCATGGTCTGGTTGGGGGTCAGCTGACGGGCGCCGCCATAGGGCATGAGCACCGTAGCAGCGCCGATGGTGGCATCAAACCGCTCGCTGAGACCCTGCTTGGAGCAGATGTTCAAATCGCCCACCATGCTGGCCAGCTTTTCGGCAACGGTGCTGCCGGCAAAGGTCACCTGCTGCACCTGATCCTCCGGCACGGCAACGGTGGTATGCTTTTCCGCGCCGTTGGAGTTGAGGAACTCCCGGCTCAGATCCACAATGGTGCTGCCCTTCCAGGTCATGCGCAGGCGAGGCTCTTCGGTCACCTCCGCCACCACGGTGGCCTCCAGGTTTTCGGCATGGGCAGCCCGCAAGAAGGCTTCCACATCCTCCGGGGCCAGCACCACCGCCATGCGCTCCTGGGATTCGGAAATAGCCAGCTCGGTGCCGTCCAGGCCCTCGTACTTCTTGGGCACCTTGTCCAGGTCGATCATCAGGCCGTCAGCCAGCTCGCCAATGGCAACGGACACGCCGCCTGCGCCAAAGTCGTTGCAGCGCTTGATCAGGCGGGTGACCTCCCCATTGCGGAACAGGCGCTGGAGCTTGCGCTCGGTGGGTGCATTGCCCTTTTGCACCTCTGCACCGCAGGTTTCGATGGATTCCAGCTTGTGGGATTTGGAGGAGCCGGTTGCGCCGCCGCAGCCGTCACGGCCCGTGCGCCCGCCCAGCAGCACAATCCTGTCGCCCGGCGCGGGCACATCCCGGCGGACATTCTTTTCCGGCGCTGCGCCCACCACTGCGCCAATCTCCAGGCGCTTGGCGGCATAGCCAGGGTGATACTGCTCATCCACCAGGCCGGTAGCCAGGCCAATCTGGTTGCCGTAAGAGGAATAACCGGCGGCAGCGGTGGTCACCAGCTTCCGCTGGGGCAGCTTGCCGGGCATGGTGTCCGCCACGGGCACCAGGGGATCCGCCGCACCGGTGACGCGCATGGCCTGATATACATAGGTGCGTCCGGACAGGGGGTCGCGGATGGCGCCGCCGATGCAGGTGGCTGCGCCGCCGAAAGGCTCGATCTCCGTGGGATGGTTGTGGGTTTCGTTTTTGAACATGAGCAGCCAGGGTTCTTCCACGCCGTCCACATCCACATTGATCTTGATGGAGCAGGCGTTGATTTCCTCGCTTACGTCAATGTTGGGGGTCTGGCCAATCTTCTTCAGGTACTTGCCGCCCATGGTAGCCATGTCCATCAGGTTAATGGGCTTGCGGCTGATGCGATCGCCATACACAGCTTCCCGGGCCGTCAGGTAGCGCCTGAAAGCCTTTTCCACCGCAGCCTTTTCAATGCGGGTATCGTCAATGGTGGTCAGGAAGGTGGTGTGGCGGCAGTGATCGGACCAGTAGGTATCGATCATGCGGATTTCCGTCAGGGTGGGATCGCGCTTTTCGCCGGCGAAATAATCCCGGCAGAAAGCCAGGTCATCCTTGTCCATGGCAAGGCCGTACTTCTGCACAAAGGCCTGCACCGCCTCCATGTCCATGGTGGTGAAGCCGTGGAGGGTTTCCACATGGTCGGGGGTGTCGTACGCCTGCTGCAGGGTTTCTTTTTCCGCCAGGTCGGCTTCCCGGGCCTCCACGGGGTTGATCACATGCTTCTTTACCCTTGCCAGTTCATCCTGGGTAAAGTCGCCCTCCAGCATGTACACCCGGGCGGTGCGCACGGTGGGGCGCTCGCACTGGCCCACCAGCTGGATGCACTCCTCGCAGGAGGCAGCCCGCTGGTCGTACTGGCCGGGCAGGTATTCCACGGCGAAAACCGCCTTGCCGCCCTGGGGCAGGGTATCGTAGGTCACATCCACCTGGGGCTCGGAAAACACAATGGGCTTGCAGGCGGCGTACAGCTCCTCCGTCACGCCTTCCACATCGTAGCGGTTCAAAAGCCGCAGGCCCGTTACGCTTTTGATAAGCAGAATGTGGCGGATTTCGTGCAGCAGATGCCTGGCTTCCACTGCATACTGGGGCATTTTTTCAACATAGATGCGCTGAACGCTCATGCCTGTACCTCCATCAAGGCCCGCTGGCCAATATCGTTTCGCTTGTGCATATCCGTAAAGCTGATCTTCTCCGCCGCCTGGTACGCCTTGGCAATGGCGTCCTTCAGGCTGGGAGCGGTGGCTGTCACACCCAGCACTCGTCCGCCGGCGGTGAGAATGCTGCCATCCTCCCCCCGCCTGGTGCCCGCATGGAACACGCAGGCGGTTTTGCCAGTTTCCTCCAGGCCGGTAATGGGATAGCCAGTCTGATACTTCTGGGGATAGCCGCCGCTGGCCAGCACCACGCAGGCCGCAGCGCCAGCGGAGAACTTCACTTCCGTTTCCGCCAGGGTGCCATTGGTGGTGGCCTGCATAATGGTCAGCAGGTCGCTTTCCAGCAGGGGAAGCACCACCTGGGTTTCCGGGTCGCCAAAGCGGCAGTTGTACTCAATCACCTTAGGGCCGCTCCTGGTCAGCATCAGCCCGAAATACAGGCAGCCGCGGAAGGTGCGGCCCTCGGCGTTCATGGCGGCGATGGTGGGCAGGAAGATCTCCTCCATACAGCGTGCCGCCACCTGGGGCGTATAGCAGGGATTGGGGGCAATGGTGCCCATGCCGCCGGTATTCAGACCCTGGTCGTGGTCAAGGGCCCGCTTGTGATCCATGCTGGACACCATGGGTTTCACGCATTTGCCATCGGTAAAGGCCAGCACGGAAACCTCCGGGCCCTCAAGGAATTCCTCAATCACCACCCGGTGACCGGAGGCGCCAAAGGCGTTGTGCCGCATCATGGTGCTGACGGCCTCCAGAGCCTCGGCCTTGGACTGACAGATCAGTACACCCTTGCCCAGGGCAAGACCGTCCGCCTTCACCACCAGGGGGCCTTCCGGCTGGGCGCTGATGTAGGCCACCGCCTCGTCATACTCGTCACAGGCAGCATACGCAGCGGTGGGAATGCCGTATTTCTTCATCAGGTTTTTGGAAAAGACCTTGCTGCCCTCAATGATGGCAGCCTTCTTCTCCGGGCCGAAGGCAGGAATGCCCGCCTCCGCCAGCAAGTCCACCAGCCCCAGGCAAAGCGGATCATCCGGCGCAACCACCACATAATCCATCTTCTCTTTTTTGCAATAGTCCACAATGCCCGTAATGTCCGTGGCCTTCAGCGGCACCAGGCGGCAGATCTCCGCCATACCCCCATTGCCCGGCGCAGCAAACAGCTCCGTCACCTGGGGATTTTCTGCAATCTTCGCGGCAATCGCGTGCTCCCGCCCGCCGCCGCCAACAATCAATACTTTCATAATACCTCCTGTTTCGCCTCCGGCGGCCAAAGGGGACGCTGTCCCCTTTGGAAACCTCTGCTTAAGGGACGAAGTCCCTTAAGAATCCCGAGCTGGGTAGCGATGCGGTCGCCATCCTTGCAGGGGTCACGCCGCACGGAGGGTGCGGCGCGACGCGGGGGAGCAGCTGCCCTGCGTCGCGGTGCGCCCTTTGCGCACCGTGACCCCCGCAAGGGAACCGCCCCGTTCCAACCCACCAAAATGGGATTCTTAAGGGCTGAAAGCCCTTAAGCGGAGTCCAGAGGCAGAGCCTCTGGTGGGGTCCAGGGGCAACGCCCCTAGTTAATGGTGGAACAGACGCATGTGGGTGAAGCACATGGTCATGCGGTAGAGGTTGCAGGTGTCGATGACCTGGTCGTCACGGATGGAGCCGCCGGGCTGGGCCACATAGGACACGCCGGAGCGCTTGGCGCGCTCAATGTTGTCGCCGAAGGGGAAGAAGGCATCGGAGCCCAGGGCAACGCCGGTCTGCTGATCCAGCCAGGCACGCTTTTCGGCAGGGGTCAGGGGTTCGGGCTTTTCGGTAAAGAACCGCTGCCAGCGGCCCTCCGCCAGCACCTCGTCCGCCTCATCGGAGATATACACGTCAATGGTATTGTCCCTGTCGGGCCGGGCAATCTTCTCCACAAAAGGCAGGTTCAGTACCTTGGGATGCTGGCGCAGCAGCCAGTTATCCGCCTTCTGGCCTGCCAGGCGGGTGCAGTGGATGCGGCTCTGCTGGCCTGCACCAATGCCAATGGCCTGACCGCCCTTGGCATAGCACACGGAGTTGGACTGGGTGTACTTCAGGGTGATCAGGGCGATGATCAGGTCGCGCCGTGCGTCCTCGGGCAGGTTTTTGTTCTCGGTCACAATGTCATCAAGCAGCTCATTGTTGATTTTGAACTCATTCCGTCCCTGCTCGAAAATCACGCCGAAAACCTGCTTGCGCTCAATGGGGTCGGGCGTGTAGGACGGGTCAATCTTCACAATGTTGTATCCGCCCTTGCGCTTGGCTTTCAGAATTTCCAGCGCCTCTTCGGTATAGCCGGGGGCGATGATGCCATCGGACACTTCCGGCTTGATAAGCAGCGCGGTAGCCTTGTCGCACACATCGGACAGGCTGATCCAGTCACCAAAGGAGGACATACGGTCGGCGCCCCGGGCACGGGCATAGGCGCAGGCCAGGGGCGACAGCTCCGCATTGCCCACGAAATAGATTTTCCGCAGGGTGTCATCAAGGGGCAGGCCCACGGCGGCGCCGGCGGGACTTACATGCTTGAAGGATGCAGCCGCAGGCAGGCCGGTGGCCTCCTTCAGCTCCTTCACCAGCTGCCAGCCGTTGAGGGCATCCAGAAAGTTGATGTAGCCGGGCTTGCCGTTGAGCACCTCAATGGGCAATGAACCCTCCGCCATGAAAATGCGGGAAGGCTTCTGGTTGGGGTTGCAGCCGTATTTCAGTTCCAGTTCCTGAGCCATGGTTTTCTCCTCCTGCTTAGGCGTTCTTGTTGATGATGCGGGTGTCGCTCTTGCCGGTTTTCAGGTCAATGTAGCGGACGAACAGGCTCACCTTGTTGTCAGCGTTCAGGCTGTTCCATACATTCCGGGTGAAGGTGTCAATGTCCCCTGCCAGCGCAACCTTTTCCGGCTCGCCCTCAAAGGAGGGAATAGGGCTGCCATCGCATTTGTAGGTGTGGATGAAGTGCCCCGCGCCGGCCTTGGGCTGGCAGTAATCGTAGAAGAAGCGCTGCACGCTCTTTTCGTCCCCGCTGTCGGACTTGAGGATGGACAGCTTGTAGGCCGCCTTGCCGCCCTCCACCTTCACCACGCCGGAAATGCGGGGTGTCCAGTTGGGGGCATCGTCCTCAAAGGTGCGGGTGCGCAGGGCATCCTCGAAGGATTTGCCTGCGGTCATGAAATCAAACACGGTGTCGGTCTGGTCGCCATTGGTGACGATGGTGTTCACCCCGTCTGCCATGACCCGCACAGGGGCGTAGATGATGAGATGGGGGTCAACCATCTTGCTCTCGTCATGGGCCTTGGTGATAATGCCGCCGTCCTTCTCCACAAACACCCGGTTGCGGCTGTTCACGCTGCGGCCCATGATGAAATAGGCAATCACGGCGTTTTCGCCCTTGTCATCCAGGCCCAGCACAATGCCGCGGCCGGGGTAGCTGTTTTCGGAAAGAAGCTGGTTCAAATCAAAGGTCTGCATGGGCATGTCCTCCATTCTCGTTCAGGGATGCGGCCACATCCTCCACCGCCCTGGGCAGCAGCAGCCATTCTGCCTGCTCCATCACCCGGCGCTGAAGGGTTTCCGGGGTATCGCCGGGCAGCACGTTCACCGCCTTCTGGGCGATGATCTGCCCGCCATCGGGAATCTCGTTGACAAAGTGCACCGTGGCGCCGGTGACCTTCACGCCCTTTTCCAACGCCGCCTGGTGCACCTTCAGGCCATAGAAGCCGGCGCCGCAGAAGGAAGGAATCAGGCTGGGGTGAATGTTCAGGATGCGGTGGTCGTAGGCGCGGATCACATTCTCCGGCAGGATGGTCAGGAAGCCTGCCAGCACCGCCATATCAATGCGATGCTCCTGCAAAACCGCCAGCAGCCGCTCGCCATACTGTTCAATGGGCTCGCCCTTTTCCCTGTGCACCACCACGGCAGGAATGCCCGCTTTGGCGGCCCGCTCCAGGGCGTAGGCCTTGCTGTTGGAGGCAATCACCAGGGCCAGCCGGGCAGATGGTATCTTCCCTGCCGCCTTGGCATCGATGATGGCCTGCAGATTGGTGCCGCCGCCGGACACCAGAATGGCTGCTCTTACCACAGTTCCACACCCTTTTCTCCGGGGACGATCTCGCCCAGGATATACGCCCCAGGCTCCCCGCTGGCCTGAAGAATGTCCAGGGCCTTTTGTGCCTGCTCCTTGGCTACGGTAATCACCATGCCCACGCCCATGTTGTAGGTGTTGAACATGTCCCGCTCCGGCACATTGCCTTCCCGGGCAATGATGTCGAAAATGGGCAGCACCCGCACATCGCTGCGCTTGATTCTGGCGCACAGGCCCTCGGGCAGGGCGCGGGGGATATTCTCATAGAAGCCGCCGCCGGTAATGTGGCTGATGGCCCGCGGCTGAATCTCCTCCAGCAGCGCCATCACAGGCTTCACATAGATTTTCGTGGGGGTCAGCAGGGTTTCCCACAGGGACTTGTCCAGCTGAGGATAGGTACGGTCGGCAGCGTCTGCCGCGTCCAGGCCGAACACCTTGCGCACAAGGGAAAAGCCATTGGAGTGCACACCGGTGGAGGGCAGCGCAATCATCACATCCCCGGCCTGCATGGCGCTGTGGTCAATGATGCGGCTCTTGTCCACCACGCCCACAGAGAAGCCTGCCAGGTCGTAATCCTCGTCGGGCATCATGCCGGGATGCTCCGCCGTTTCGCCGCCGATCAGGGCGGAAGCTGCCTGCACGCAGCCTTCCGCCACGCCGGACACGATGGCGGCAATCTTCTCCGGCACGTTCTTGCCGCAGGCGATGTAATCAAGGAAGAACAGGGGTTTTGCGCCGCAGCAGATCACGTCATTCACGCACATGGCCACGCAATCAATGCCAATGGTGTCATGCTTGTCCATGAGCATAGCCAGCTTGATTTTCGTGCCCACGCCGTCCGTGCCGGACACCAACACAGGCTCCTTCACGCCGTTCAGGTTCAGGCCGAACAGCCCGCCGAAGCCGCCAAGATCGTCCAGGCAGCCTTCCGTTCTGGTGCGGGCCACATGCTTCTTCATCAGTTCCACAGCCTTGTATCCTGCCACAATATCCACACCGGCAGCCTTATAGCTTGCGCTTTCGCTCTTCATGGGGGAATCCTCCTCTTATTCGATGGGCTTTTCGTGTCTGGGGGTCTGATCCCGCCTGGGCGGTTCCACCGGGTATTCGCCGGTGAAGCATCCCTTGCACAGGTGCAGGCTGCAGCCCTTGGCCAGCCTGTCGCAGGCGTCAATGGACAGGTAACCCAGGCTGTCCACGCCGATGATTTCCGCAATCTCTTCCACGGTGTGGTTGGCAGCAATCAAATCCTTGGTAGAACCCACATCCGTGCCGAAATAGCAGGGACGGATAAAGGGCGGTGAGGACAGGCGCATATGCACCTCTTTTGCGCCGGCATCCCGCAGGAGCTTGATGATGGGAATGGACGTGGTGCCGCGGACGATGGAATCATCCACCATCACCACCCGCTTGCCCTTCACCGTGGCGGAAACCACGTTCAGCTTGATGCGCACGGCATCCTGGCGCTCCTTTTGCGTGGGCTGGATGAAGGTGCGCCCAATGTATTTGTTCTTGATAAACCCGATGCCGTAGGGAATGCCGCTCTCCCTAGCATAGCCCAGGGCGGCATCCAGGCCGCTGTCCGGCACGCCGATGACCACATCCGCCTCCACGGGATGCTCCCGGGCCAGGAAAGCTCCGGCCTGGCAGCGGGCCTCGTGGACGCTGGCACCGTCAATGACGGAATCGGGCCGGGCGTTGTAAATGTATTCAAACACGCACAGGCCGGTTTCCTCCTGCTTTTCCGGGTTGATGGCGCGGATGCCGTCCCGGGTGACAACAATCACCTCGCCCGGCTCCACATCCCGCACAAAGGTGGCGCCAATGGCGTTGAAGGCGCAGGACTCGGAGGCGAACACCACGTCCTCCCCCAGGGTGCCCATGCACAGGGGGCGGATGCCCTGGGGATCCCGGGCGGCAATGAGCTTGGCAGGGCTCATAATCACCAGGGAATAGGCGCCCTTGATGACCTTCATGGCCGCACGCACCGCATCCTCAATGGAGCCGCAGCGCATGCGCTCCTGGATGATGGCGTAGGCAATCACCTCGCTGTTGGAGGAGGTGTGGAAAATCATGCCCTGCTGCTCCAGGTGTTCACGAATCTCAATGCCGTTGGTCAGGCAGCCGTTGTGGGCCAGGGCCATGGCGCCCTTCAGGTGGTTGATCAAAAGCGGCTGAATATTCTCGCTGGCGTGGCCCACCTTGCCATACAGGCAGTGACCGATGGCCATCTGTCCTTCTGGGATTTTTTGCAGCGCCTCCCGGGTGAACACCTCGTTCACCAGGCCCGGGCCCTTGTGGCAGCTGATAACCCCGTCGTTATTCACGGCAATGCCGCAGCTTTCCTGGCCCCGGTGCTGCAGGGCGTACAGCGCATGATAGGTTTCCGGCACCACCGTTTCGCCGCTGCGGCGGAAAATGCCGAAAACGCCGCATTCCTCGTGGAGTTCATCCATCATCAGGCATCTCTCCCATTTCTTATCGTTCAAAAGCGGAATGTTCGTGTTTTAGTCAATCACCAGGGCATTGTTCTTAGCAATCACCGCATCATGCTGGGCCTTGCGCTGGGCGCTGAGCTTATCCGCCAGGGCGGCATCCTCAATGGCCAGCATCTGGGCAGCCAGCAGGGCGGCATTGGCTGCGCCGTCAATGGCCACGGTGGCCACCGGCATGCCGGAGGGCATCTGCACGGTGGAAAGCAGCGCATCCAGGCCATCCAGGGTGGAGGACTTCACCGGAATGCCAATCACCGGCAGGGTGGTCTGCGCCGCCAGGGCGCCAGCCAGGTGGGCCGCCTTGCCTGCGGCGGCAATCAGCACCCCGAAGCCCGCATCCCTCGCCCCGCCGGCAAAGGCCGCTGCCTCTGCAGGTGTGCGGTGGGCGGAATAAACATGCACCTCAAAGGGAATCTCCAGCTTCCGCAGCTGCTCGAAGGCGGGTTTCACCACGGGCAGATCGCTGTCGCTGCCCATCACAATACCAACTTTTTTCATATGCCTGCTCCTTTTCTGCCAAATGGAAAACAAAAGGAGCCAGTGCCCCCAATGGCACTGTGCTCCTTATCCAACCACGTCCCCGGCCCGGCCCGTACAGCTGTGCAGAAAACCGATCGCTACCTGCTTCATACCTCAACCTCCTTGCCAGGCTTCATGCTTATTGTACCGTAAGCACCCCGGCCTGTCAAGGGAAAAAGGCGAACATTATTCTGTTTTTCAGCAATTTTGTTTTCTTTTTTATGATTCGTACACAAAATTGCAGTCACTGTCGTCCAGCAGCGGGCTGGCGGTGTCCTTGGGGGACAGAAGCGCTTCGTTCACCTCGCCCCAGTCCACGCCGATGGTGGGATCGTTGTAGCGGATGCCACGGTCGCACTCCTTGCTGTACAGGTTGTCCACCTTGTAGCAGAACTCCACATCGTCCGTCAGGGTTACAAAGCCGTGCCCGAAACCCCGGGGGATGAAGAACATCCGCTTGTTCTCGGCGCTCAGCTCCACCGTCACCCACTGCCTGTAGGTGGGACTGCCCTTGCGCAGGTCCACCGCCACGTCCAGCACGGCGCCCCTGGTCACCCGCACCAGCTTGGCCTGGGCCATGGGCGCATTCTGAAAGTGAATGCCACGCAGGATTCCCTTCTGCGACGAATAGGACTGGTTGTCCTGCACGAAGGTGGCGTGAATGCCCACCTCCGCAAAGTTCTTGGTGGAATAAGTTTCCATGAAGTATCCCCGGCTGTCCCCGTGCACGTCCGGCTCCAGGATGCACACGCCGGGCAGCTTGGTGTCGATTCGCTTCATCAGTACTGCACCTTCCCTTCTGCCACGGCCTGCAAATGCGCACCATACGGACTTTTGCCGTAGCGCGCGGCGGACTCCAGCAGCTTTTCCTTGCTGATCCACCCGTTCTTGTACGCGATTTCCTCCGGCGCGCTGATCTTGATCCCCTGGCGCTTCTCGATCATCTGCACAAAGTCCGCCGCCTCCACCAGGCTGTCCATGGTGCCGGTGTCCAGCCAGGCAAAGCCGCGGCCCAGCAGCTGCACATCCAGCTGGCCCTGTTGCAGGTACATCTCGTTCAGCGTGGTGATTTCCAGCTCACCCCGGGCAGAAGGCTTCACCTCGTGGGCCATGGCGCTGACGCCGGCCGGGTAGAAATACAGGCCGGTAATGGCGTAATTGCTCTTGGGCACCTTGGGCTTTTCCTCCACGGAAATCACCTTGCCGCTTGCGTCAAACTCCACAATGCCAAACCGCTCCGGGTCGTTGACATAGTACCCAAACACGGTGGCCCGGCGGCGCTGCTGGGCGTTTTCCAC
>CAYMOM010000021.1:5799-21402 GCA_964391995.1 uncultured Faecalibacterium sp. | reverse complement strand
AGCTTTGACAGTGACGGAGCGCAAATCCTCGAAAAAGTGGCTTTGCCACTTTTTCAACACCCTGTCAAATGTAATTTGCGCCGGCCCTTTGTTCTAAATATGTTCATACTTTACCGTTTCGGAGGTTGACTTATTTAATAGGAAGGACTACAATAGTCAAGCCGTTTTTCGACACGGCTTTTCTATTGTTCAAGGAGGGTCAGCCATGTTCTTTCTTCTGTTTGCTTTCTGGATCATCCTCAATGGCCGCTGGACAGCGGAGGTTGCCATTGTGGGTGCGGTGGTCAGCGGACTGATTTATCTGCTGGCGTGGAAGTTTATGGATTACTCCCCCAGGAAGGAATGGGCCTGCGCCAGGCGCTTCCCCCAGGCCTTCTGCTATTTCTGCTACCTGGTGGGCGAGGTGTTCAAGTCCGCCTGGCAGGTGATCAAGTTCATCTGGTCCCCCAAGGTGGAGGTGCAGCCGGAGGTTACCTCCTTCCACACCAAGCTGCGCACGGATGCCGGCAAGGTGGTGCTGGCAAATTCCATCACCCTGACCCCCGGCACCATCACCGTGGACATCCGTGATGACCGGCTGCTGGTGCATTGCCTGGACGAAAGCCTGGATTCCGGCCTGGAAGGCTCCGACATGGAGCAGCGCATTATGAAGGTTGAAGGAGGCCGCCACCATGAGTGAAGCATACAGCATTCTTTACAATGGCGCCCTGGCGGTTATCGGCGTGCTGCTGCTGGCCTGCCTGGTGCGCGCCATCATCGGCCCCCGTATTGCGGACAGGCTCATTGCCATCAACATGATGGGCACGCTGATTGTGATAACCATCTGCATCCTGACCTTCCTGCTGGGTGAAGGCTCCCTGGTGGACGTAGCCATCATTTATGTGATGCTGTCCTTCCTGGCGGTGGTGCTGCTGGCGAAAATTTATATGGGCGTTTATCACGAGAAGCGCCGCCGGGAGGAGGGTGAACACCGTGCTTGATACCATCCGCTTTATTCTTTCCCTGGTGCTGACGCTGGCAGGCCTGTTCGTACTGGTGTCCGGCGTGGTGGGCATTTTCAGGTTCAAGTATTCCCTCAGCCGCATCCATGCCGGCGCCCTGTTTGACACGGCAGGCATTGTGCTGATGCTGCTGGGCGTCATCATCGGCGTGGGCTTCAGCCTGACCAGCCTGAAAATGCTGATCATCATTGGCATTCTGTGGCTGACCAGCCCTGTTTCCGGCCACCTGATCGGCCGAATGGAGATCACCATCAACGACGAGCTGGAAAAGGACATGGCTGTCTTGGACCAGGACATCGTTCATCACGAAAAGGAGGGCGACTGACCATGGCTGTTCTGAACATCCTGCTGCTGGTGTTCATCATCGTGTGCGCCATTTCCGTTTCGCTGACGAAAAACCTGTTTACTTCCATTGTAATTTTCATGAGCCAGTCCCTGGCCATGAGCGTGATCTGGATCATGCTGGAATCCCCCGACCTGGCTGTGACCGAGGCCGCCGTGGGTGCAGGCATCACCAGCCTGCTGCTGTTTGTGACGCTGAAGAAGATTCACGCCATCGACCAGCAGAAGAAAGGAGCGCAGCGCCATGGCGAAAATCAGGAATGATTACGAGCACAGCTGGTGGCCGCGCCTGCTGCAGTGGCTGGAGGACGGCTCCACCCGGCTGGACGATGAACTGACCGATGAAATGGACGAATCCCGGGAAGGCCACCTGCTCCCCTCTGCCGAGGAAGCCGCCCAGGCCGAAGCCAGGCGGGAGGAGCGCCAGCGCAGAACCATTGAGGACGAGCAGGCCATGTACGACCATGCCCACCAGTGGAGCCGCACCAAGGGCGCGAAAATCGCCACCTGGGCCTACCGGATCATGGCTGTTGCCATCTGTGTCAGCATCATCTGGGTGCTGTTGCAAACAGCCTCCTACCTGCCGCCCTTCGGCTCCCCGGACAATCCCGTGAACAACGAGGTCAGCCAGCGGTACATCGAAAAGGGCATGGAGGAAACCGGCGCGGTGAACATCGTTGCCGGCATGATTCTGGACTACCGTGCCTTCGACACCCTGGGGGAGAGCAACGTGCTGTTCATTGCCGCCTGCTCGGTGCTGATACTGCTGCGGGTGTCCTCCGACAAGCGGGACACGCCCTCCGTCCACCAGCTGGAGGTGGAAGCGGACGACCGTATGTACGAGCCGAAAAACGACATGATTCTCCAGCACATCGCCGCCTTCCTGGTGCCGCTGATTCTGCTCTACGGCGTATATGGCGTGATGAACGGCCACATCTCCCCCGGCGGCGGCTTCTCCGGCGGCGCGGTGATGGGCGCTGCACTGATCCTGTACCTGAACGCCTTTGGCTTCAAGCGCAGCGAGCGTTTCTTCACCTTCACCACCTTCAAGGTGGTGTCCGTATGCGCGCTGAGCTTTTATGCCCTCAGTAAGGCGTATTCCTTCTTCACCGGCGCCAATCACCTGCCCTCCATCATCACCACGGGCAACCCGGGGGATCTGTTCTCCGCCGGGCTGATCCCTTACCTGAACATCGCCGTGGGCCTGGTGGTGTGCTGCACCATGTATGCCTTCTACACCCACTTCCGGAAAGGAGATATGTAACGCCATGAGCCTGCACAATTATGAAGAAATGGCTGCCATGATCCTCTTCGGCATTGGCTTTACCACCCTGCTTCTGCACAAGAACCTGATCAAGAAGATCATCGGCTTTTCCATGATGGACTCCGCCATTTACCTGTTCCTGGCTGCCAAAGGCTACATCGAGGGCCGCACGGCGCCCATTGTGGTGGACGGCATTACCAGCATGGAGGCCTACATCAACCCCATTCCCGCCGGCCTGGTGCTGACGGGCATTGTGGTCAGCGTTTCCGTCACCGCCCTGATGCTGGCGCTGACCGTGCGCCTGTACCGGCGCTATCACACCCTGGATATCGACCGCATTACCATGCTGGTGAGAAGGGAGGAGCAGTAAGCCATGGAGCTTTGGCAATCCATTCCCTTTGCGTGCATCCTGCTGCCCCTTGGCTCCGCCGCCATGACAAGCGCCCTGAAGGGACGCTGGGCACGGAACTGGACGATTTTCGTCATAACGGCGGTCACCGGGCTGTCCGTTGCCTTTGTGGCGCTGATGAGTGGCTTCGAGGGCAGCTACACCTACATGATGGGTCACTTCCCCGCCCCCTGGGGCAACGAGCTGCGGGCCGGCATGCTGGAGGCCATTACGGCGCTGTTCTTCAGCCTCATCATGCTGCTTTCCCTGCTGGGCGGCCTGAAAAAGGTGGAGGAGCACATCCTGTGCGACAAGCAGAGTCTGTATTACGTTATGCTGCTGCTGCTCACCGCCGCCCTGATGGCGCAGATCTACACCAACGACCTTTTCACCGCCTATGTTTTCCTGGAAATCATGACCATCGCCGCCTGCTCGCTGATTACCGCCCGAACCAAGGGGCGCACGCTGGTGGCTGCCACCCGGTACATGATTATGAACCTGCTGGGCTCCGGCCTGTTCCTGCTGGGCATTACCATGCTTTATGACCTGACGGGCCATTTGCTGATGAGCAACATCAAGGAGGCCGTAGCCGCCCTGGCCCAGTCCGGCGAGTATCACCTGCCGCTGACGGTGGTGGTGGCGCTGATGAGCATTGGCCTGGGCATCAAGAGCGCCCTGTTCCCCTTCCACACCTGGGTGCCGGATGCCTATAGCTACTCCACGCCCACCTCGGCAGCGGTGCTGTCCTCCCTGGTAAGCAAAGGCTACATTTTCCTACTGCTGAAGATATACTACCGGGTCATCGGCCTGGATGTGATTGCCTCCACCGGCATGCTGGATGTGCTGTTCGCCTTCGCCCTGGTGGGCATGGTGATGGGCTCTATCTCCGCCATCCGCCAGAGCGACGTGCGGCGGATGATCGCCTTCTCCTCCGTGGCGCAGATTGGCTACATCTTCATGGGCTTCGGCATGGGCACGGAACAGGGCATGGTTGCCGCTGTGTTCCACATCTTCGCCCACGCGGTGTGTAAGGCCATGCTGTTCCTTGCCGCCGGCGGCCTGGCGGATGCCTCAGGCAACAGCAAGCAGTTCCGCGACCTGCGGGGTTCCGGCTTCCGCAGCCCCATTGCCGGTGTGGCCTTCACCATTGGCGCCCTGAGCATGGTGGGTTTCCCCTTCCTGGGCGGCTTTACCAGCAAGATGAACTTCGCCATGGCTGCCATGAGCGCCGGGGATGTGCGGATGATCCTGGTGCTGGCTGTGCTGGTCATCTCCACCTGGCTGAACACCATCTATTTCCTGAAAACCGTCATCACCCTGTACCGCAAGCCGCTGCCCGGTGCGGAATATCCCGCAGAGCGCGGGCGCCGGGGCTTCTGCTTCAATGCCTCGCTGGTGCTGTTTGCAGGGGTGAACGTGGCGCTGGGACTTTTCTCCCAGGGCATGATTGAGGCCATCACCCTGGGCCTTTCCAATTTCGGCTAAAGGAGGCATTGCCATGATCGGTTCCTGGTATCTGCTGATTCCCGTGCTGCTGCCCATTGTTTCCGGGCTGGCGGTCTGCTTTGCAAAGCCCTTTGAGGATGCGAAAAAGCGCAACCCCTTCACCCTGCTGATTCTGGTGGTGAACGTGCTGGCCCTGCTGCCCGTTCTCCTCTCCGGGGACATGACGCTGACCCTGTTCACCCTCAGCGATTCCCTGCCCATCTTCCTGCATACGGATACCCTGGGCAAGATTTTCGCCACAGTGATGGCCTTTGTGTGGGCGGCGGCCGGTGCCTATTCCTTTGAATACATGGCCCACGAGGGCAACCAGCGCCGGTATTACAGCTTCTATCTGTGCACCCTGGGTGTGCTGATGGCCCTGTGCTTCTCCGGCAGCATGGTGACCTTCTATATGTTCTACGAGTTCATGACCCTGCTGACCGTGCCGCTGGTGATGCACACCGGCAAGAAGGACGCGGTGGCTGCGGGCATCAAGTATCTGATTTACTCCGTTGCCGGCGCTTCCCTGGCGCTGCTGGGCATCTTCCTGCTGAGCCCCTATGTGTCCAGCTTCTCCTTCACCGCCGGCGGCGTGCTGGATACCGCCAAGGCTGCCGGGCATGAAGGCTTCATCCTCACCGTCACCTTCCTGATGATCATCGGCTTTGGCACCAAGGCAGGTATGTTCCCGCTGCACGGCTGGCTGCCCACCGCGCACCCGGCAGCGCCTGCGCCTGCCAGCGCCGTGCTGTCCGGCGTAATTACCAAGGCCGGCGTGCTGGGCGTTATCCGCCTGATGTACTGCTTTGTGGGCGCTGATTTTCTCCGTGGCACCTGGGTGCAGGTGGCCTTTCTGGGGCTGACCCTGTTCACGGTGTTCATGGGCTCCCTGCTGGCGTATAAAGAGGGCGGGCTGAAGAAGCGCCTAGCCTATTCCTCCGTCAGCCAGCTGAGCTACGTTCTGCTGGGCGTGGCCTCCATGCACCCGCTGGGATTCGTGGGCGCGCTGCTGCATGTGGTGGCCCACTCCCTCATCAAGGATACCCTGTTCATGTCCGCCGGCGCCATCATCCACAAGACCGGCAAAACCCAGGTGGCTGAGCTGGAGGGCATCGGCAAGCAAATGCCCGTCACCATGTGGTGCTTCACCCTGGTGAGCCTCGGCCTGGTGGGCATTCCCCCGTGCCTTGGCTTCGTCAGCAAGTGGTACCTGGCCCAGGGTGCACTGGGCATGACCTCCGTGCCTTCCTTCCTGACCTGGCTGGCGCCTGCCGTGCTGCTTATTTCCGCCCTGCTGACAGCCGGATACCTGCTGCCCATCAGCATTCGCGGCTTCTTCCCCGGCAAGGACGAGAACGGGCAGGCCCGGCTGTATGAAAAATGCGAGCCTTCCCATGTGATGCTCATTCCCCTGCTGGTGCTGACGGTGCTTTCCATCCTGGCGGGTATGTTCCCCGGCAGCCTGGTGGAGCTGTTCACCGCCCTGGCTGGCACCCTGATGTAAGGAGGACGCACCATGCTGTTGTACCTTACCATCCTGCTGCCGCTGTTGGGCGGCGCACTGCTGCCCCTGTTCCGCTTCAAGAGCGTGAAGACCCGCGGCATTTATGTGGAAGCGTTGGTGATTGCTACCTCCGTCCTGGTGTGGGCGCTGCTGCTGACCCGCACCGATACCCGCTATGACCTGTTCACCGTCATGAACGGGCTGACCCTGTCCTTCAAGGTGGACGGCATGAGCTGCGTGTTTGCGGGGCTGATCAGCGTTTTGTGGCCCCTTGCTTCCCTCTACGGGTTTGAATACATGACCCACGAGGAGCGGCCCAACACCTTCTTCGCCTTCTACACCATGAGCTACGCCGTCACCCTGGCGGTTTCCCTGGCGGCAAACCTGTTCACCCTGTATGTGTTCTACGAGTGCCTGACCCTCATCACCCTTCCCCTGGTGGTGCACAAGCAGGATGCCAAATCCATCCGTGCAGGCCGGAAATACATTTACTACTCCATTACCGGCGCCGCCATGGCGTTCATTGCCCTGGTGTTCAGCCTGCACTATGGACAGACCACGGATTTCACCCTGGGCGGCATCCTGGACATGACCAGGGTTGCCGGGCACGAGCAGATTCTCCGCCTGGTGTTCCTGATGGCCTTTGTGGGCTTTGGCACCAAGGCGGCAGTGTTCCCCATGCACGCCTGGCTGCCTGCGGCCTCCGTGGCGCCCACGCCCGTCACCGCCCTGCTCCACGCTGTAGCAGTGGTGAACGCCGGGGCCTATGCGGTGCTCCGCGCCATTTACTATGTCTTCGGCGCCGATTTCCTTTACGGCACGCCGGCCCAGGCCATTGCCCTGGGGATTGCCTGCTTTACCATCGTGTATGGCTCCGCCATGGCTGTGAAGGAGCAGCACTTCAAGCGCCGCCTGGCATACTCCACCATTTCCAACCTGAGCTACATGCTCATGGGTGCCGCCCTGATGACCCCCGCCGGCATGGTGGGCAGCCTGAGTCACCTGCTGTTCCACGGCGTGATGAAAATCACCCTGTTCTACTGCGCCGGCGCCATCCTGGTGAAAACCGAGCAGGAGTATGTACAGGACCTGCGCGGCTTTGGGAAGATCATGCCCTTCACCTGCGGGGTGATGCTCATTGCCAGTGTGGGCATGGTGGGCATACCGCCGCTGGCAGGCTTCGTCAGCAAGTGGAACCTGCTGACCGCCGCAGCAGGTACCGGCATGGTCATGGGCGTTGTGGCTGTGGCAGCGCTGATTATCTCCGCCGTGCTGACAGCCATCTATCTGTTCAATGTGGCACTGCCCATGTACTTCCGCCCGCTGAACACCGGGTTGAGCCTTTCCGGCAATCACGATCCCAGCTGGATGATGAAGCTGCCCCTGGCTATTCTGGCGGTGCTGATCATCGGCCTGGGTGTGTTCTCCCAGCCCATTGTCACCTTCCTGCGCCAGGTGGCCGCCGGCGCCCTATTCTGAGAAAGGAGGCTTTCCCATGGCGATTCTTCCCCTGTTGACCTTTGGCCCCATGGGCATGGCCCTTGTGTGCTATCTTCTTGGGCGGAAAAGCAAGCCTGCCCGGGATGCAGCCGTGTGCCTGACAGGCATTGCCACCTTCGTCCTTTGCGTGATGACGTGGAACAGCCAGGCCTCCTTCGACCTGGAAGGCTTCTGCGGCCTGGGCCTGCACCTGAAGGCGGATGGCTTCCGCAGCCTGTACGCCACCATTGCAGCCTTCATGTGGATGATGAGCGGGCTGTTCTCCCCGGAATACTTCGCCCACTACCGCAACCGGAACCGGTACTACTTTTTCAACCTGATGACCCTGGGCGCTACCCTGGGCGTGTTCCTTTCCGACGACCTGTATACCACCCTGATTTTCTTTGAAATCATGTCCTTCACCAGCTACACCTGGGTGGCCCAGGAGGAAACACCCGGCGCCATGCGGGCCGCCGCCACCTATCTGGCAGTTGCCGTCATTGGCGGTCTGACCACGCTGATGGGCCTGTTCCTGCTTTGGAATCAGCTGGGCACCCTGTCCTTCACCGGCATGAAGGCGGCGCTTGCCACCTACGATGGTGACATCTCCCTGGCTGCCTGGCTGACTCTTGTGGGCTTTGCCGCCAAGGCCGGTCTGTTCCCGCTGCACGTCTGGCTGCCCAAGGCGCACCCTGTGGCACCTGCGCCTGCCAGTGCGCTGCTCTCTGGCATTCTGACCAAGAGCGGCATTTTCGGCCTGATTGTCATCTGCGCCAACCTGATGCCCGGCAACGCCGCCTTTGGCAACGGGCTGCTGGTGCTGGCGGTGATCACCATGTTCCTGGGTGCACTGCTAGCCCTGTTCTCCGTTGACCTGAAGCGCACCCTGGCCTGTTCCTCCATGAGCCAAATCGGCTTCATCACCGTGGGTCTTGCCATGATGGTGCTGCTGGGCGAGGAAGGCAGCCTTGCCGCCTACGGCAGCGTGATGCACATGGTGAACCACTCCCTCATCAAGCTGGTGCTGTTCATGGCCGCCGGCGTTGTGTACATGAACCTGCACAAGCTGAACCTGAACGACATCCGCGGCTTTGGGCGCAAAAAGCCTGTGCTGCACATTGCCTTCCTGCTGGGTGCGCTGAGCATTGGCTGCATACCGCCCATTGGCAGCGGATACAACTCCAAGAGCCTGCTGCACGAAAGCATTCTGGAGTTCATCCACCACCTGGAAAGCACCGGTGCCTCTGCCCTGCCCTATCGGCTGGTGGAGATTCTGTTCCTGGTCAGCGGCGGCTTGACGGTGGCCTATATGACCAAGCTGTACATCTGCATCTTCTGGGAAAAGCACCCCACCCGGCAGGAGGAGTTTGACGGCATGAAGGGTTATCTGTCCCCATTCTCCGCCGCCGCGCTGCTGATCAGCGCCGCTCTGCTGCCTTTCCTGGGCGCGCTGCCGCAGCTGCTCATGTCCCCCATTGGTCAGCGGTCCGCCGCCTTCTTCGGTCAGGAGGCGCCGCACCACAGCATTGCCTACTTCAGCGGTGAAAACCTTCTGGGCGCTGCCGAGAGCATCGGCATTGGCGTGGTAATCTACTTCGTCATCGTCCGTCCGCTTTTGATGAAAAACGAAAACGGCATCCGCGTGTACGTCAACCACTGGCCTGCCTGGCTGGATCTGGAGAACAGCGTCTATCGCCCCATTCTGCTGAAGTTCCTGCCCGGCGTGCTGGGCGCGGTGACCAAATTCATCGCCGGCATTCCGGAAAGCTTCGCCGTGATGAAGGTCATCCCTGGCATGATTGTTGGCGCCGTGCGCTTCATTGGCGAGCTGCCTGAGAGGATTGCCATTTTCCTGCGCGGCACGGTTTTCCGCAAGCGGCAGAAGAAGCAGCCTGTCCCCGTGGGCAACCGCTTCACCTACACCTGCGGACAGGTGCTGAACGCCTGCGCCCGCGGGCTGAACGCCACCATCCGCCGGCAAAAGCCTGTCCGCACAGACTTCGAGTTTGTGCTGGATGCCTCCTGGCAGGAGCTGACCCGGGGCACCCACCGCATCACCGCCAGCATTTCCTTCGGGCTGCTGCTGATGTGCATCGGTCTGCTGCTTACCTGCCTGTACCTGCTGAACTAAAAAACGCACCCACGCCGGATCAACCAGCGTGGGTGTTTTCTTATAGCTTTTTCGCGAGTTTCTTCCAGTCCCAGCCTTCAAATTCCCGGTGCCTGCCACGCTTGCGAGGGTTGGCGGGCGCCTGATGGGCCGGCGTCAGGTTGGTGTGCAGGTACAGGGTGGCAAGGCCTGCCGCCTTGGCGCCGGCAATGTCCGTTTCCCGGTCGTTGCCGATCATCAGGCACTCCTCCGGGTTCAGGTGCTGCTCCTCCATCAGTGCCCGGAAGAACCGCACATCCGGCTTGCGGCACCCGCAGGCGGAGGAAAGATACACCCCGTCAAACATTTCCCCCAGGCCCAGATATCGCAGTTCGCAGGCGGTAAACACCTGCTGGGCGTTGCTCAAAAGCCACAGCCGGCGTCCCTTCTGCCGCAGGCTTGCCAGCGCTTCCTTCACCCCGGGATACAGCCGCAGATACTCAATGGACGCAATGCGGAACAGCCGGGCAGCATTCACCCCCAGGGTTTCCGCATCCTCCACACCCCTGTCCCGGAACAGCTCTGCCATTACCTGCTCAAAGGGAATGTCCGGAAAGCACTCATAGCTCTGCCCGGCCTTTGCCTCCCGCCGGGCCATGGCAGCATCAAAGGCGGCATGCAGCTCCGCGCCGGTATAGCGGGCACCATAAAAGCCGAAATACAGCGCTGTCTTCTCCCACACCAGGTCATTTTCCTCAGTGTGGATGTCCACCAGGGTGCCATACAAATCAAAAACCAAGTCCTTCACCGGGTTCGCCTCCCTCCGGCCTATTGTATCACGCCTGGCAAAGGGTGCGCAAGGACTTGCAAAAACCCATGATTCAGGCTATAATCATTGGCAAAAGCCCTGGAGGTGCGCCATGAAAACCGCGCTTGCCCTGCTGCTTTGCCTGATGCTGATTCCAACCGCGAATGGAGAGATCACCATGAATACCTTCACCCCCAACTGGGAAAACGTGAAACCCCTGGGCCGCACCATGCCCCTTGAAGGCTCCCTGTGGCTGTGCTTTTCCGGCACCGGAGCCGAGTTTACTGCCGAGTGCACCAGCCTTTCCGTAACCATGGCGGCGGATGTCTCCTATGCCGATGCTGCCAGCCGCACCCGCATTGCCATTGAGGTGAACGGTCAGCGGGTGGTGGACGACATGCTGGATGCTGCTGAGAAGACCTACCTCGTGTGGCAGAGCGGCACAGCGGAAACCATCACCGTCCGCATCATCAAGCTGTCGGAAACCGCCATGTCCACCTGCGGCATCAAGGCCATCATCACCGATGCTGCTGCCATCCAGCCAACGGCAAAGAAGTCCCACAGCATTGAGTTCATCGGCGATTCCATCACCTGCGGCTACGGCGCCGATGATCAGGTGGCGGAGCACACCTTCTCCACCAGCACCGAAAACGTCACCGCTGCCTATGCTTACAAAACCGCCCAGGCCCTGGATGCGGACTACAGCATGGTGTCCATCAGCGGGTATGGCATCATCTCCGGCTATACCGCCACGGAAGGCGTCAAGTCCGCCGGGCAGCTGATTCCCGCCTACTACGAAAAGCTGGGCTTCTCCTATGGCAGCTACGAGGGCCGCACCCCTGCCGATGTGGCCTGGGATTTCTCCGCCTACACTCCGGAGCTGATTGTTGTCAACCTGGGCACCAATGACGACAGCTACACCGGCAGCGACCCGGAGCGCCAGGAGGACTACCGGGCCAGCTACACCGCCTTCCTGAAGGTGATCCGCCGCCGCAACCCGGATGCCACCATCCTGTGCACCCTGGGCATCATGGGCGACAGGCTCTACCCCCAGGTGAAAAACGCCGTTGCCGCCTACACACAGGAAACCGGCGACAGCAACATTGCCTGCCTGAAGTTTGACGTGCAGTCCCCTGCCGATGGCTACGCTGCTGACTGGCACCCCAGCCAGCTGACCCACGACAAGGCCGCCGGCAAGCTGGTGCAGCGCATTCAGCAGCTGATGGGCTGGTAAAGGAGGCGCCATGAAGGATTTTTCCTTAAGCGAAATGCAGGCAATGCAGCTGCGCCTGCTGGAGCAGTACAAAGATCGTTGGGAACCTCTGACCCCTGACGCGGCGAAAAACAAGCTGCTGTGGCTGACCTGCGAGCTGGGTGAGGTGATCGACATCATTAAAAAGAAAGGTGCCGCCGCAGCCACCCATGAACCCGCCGCCCGCGCCCGCCTGGTGGAAGAAATGGCGGATGTGCTGATGTATTACAACGATGTGTTGCTGTGCTTCGGCATTACGCCGGAGGAAATGAAGTCCACCTACACCGCCAAGTTTCAGCGGAATATGACCCGCTGGAAATAGGCCCAGCGCATAAAGAAAGGAACCCTTCGCCATTGGCCTGCGAAGGGTTCCTTTTTGCTTACCAGTCTTCTTCGAAGATAGCTTCGTCTTCCTCCAGCTCCATGTCCTCTTCGGCCAGTTCCTCATCTTCCAGCTCGGCAGGGTCGCTGAGGTAAGCGGCCACAATGGCCTGGCTCCAGGTGGCAGAGGAGCTGATCAGGTAGTTCTGCAGGGTGTTGGTATAGAAATCGAAGTAGGCGTTGGAATACACAGGAATGGCCGGCAGCTCCGTCATCCACTCCTCCTGGAAGGCCACCCACTTCTGGCAGTAGGTCAGCACATCGCCAGGCTCGGTCATGCTCATATCCTTAGCCATTTCATACAGCTTTTCGCTCTGAATGGCCTGGTAGTTGCTGCCGATTGTTTCACCATCCGCGGGAGTGTAGTTCAGCGTTGGGTCAAACACCACGTCAAAGTTGGTTGCCAGGTACATCATGTCGCATTCCCGGGGTTCCTGGCGGTAGTATTGCTTCAGCAGCCGGGTCATGGGCATAGGCTCCATGGTCAGCTGAATGCCCACCTGGGCCAAGTTGTCCGCAAAGGTGGTTTGCAGGCTGGCGGCGATGGTATTGCCCTCGGGGTAGACCAGCTTCAGCTCCAGGGGAACGAGCTGCCCTTCCAGGCTGGCGCAGCGCACATCATCCTGCCCGGGCCGGAAAGCCTCACCCTGGCGGTTCAGGTTCCAGCCATCCTCCTCCAGCAGCTTGGCGGCAGCCTGCAGGTTCAGGTCGTATACAGGAATGTTTTCCATGGTCAGCTCTTCCCAGGCCTGCACGGCTTCCTCATATGCCTGCTGCTCCTGGCGGGTGGCACCTTCAGGCTCCTCCAGCGGCGGCTGAATGGCGCCGGTCAGCATCTGATACATCCACTGGCCAATGCCGTAATAGCCATCCACCCGCAGGCCGAAGTTGCCCACATAGCTGCTGACCAGCTCATCCTTGTCCAGGCAATAGGCAATGGCCTGGCGCACAGCCTGGCTGCTCACGGCAGTCTTTTCGCAGTTGTAGGAGATGAAGCTGTAGCCAATGCGGGCATAGTTGCCCATGGCCAGGGTGCCCGTGCCCACGCCGGCCATGCCCTGCATAATGCTATCAGCCTGAACGGTCTTGTTCACCAGGCCCAGTTCACCGCTGAGCAGCTGCTGCATCATGGTTTCGTTGGCAACGGTTTTGAAGGTCAGCCGCTGAATGGTGGGCTTCACGCCCTGGGCGTCACCCTTGTAGTACTCGTTGATCACAAATTCAGCTGTTTCCCCATCGAAGGAAACCAGCTTGTATGGCCCGCTGGTGACACTGGGATAGGTGATATACCCATTTTCCGGATCCAGCAGGGTTTTGCGGAGCACCTCCGCCGTAAAGGCGCCCTCCGCCTGGTCGATATAAACGCCGGCGCCGTCATCCTTCACCTGGCATCCGGGGGCAATCACATGAATGGGCATGGGCGCGCAGCGCAGAAGACCCAGCTCGTAGAAGAAGGGCCGGTACTCTGCCGACACGGTGAAGGCAAGCATGCTGTCGGACATCACCCGCAGGCCAGCCAGGGCCGGTGCCGCGCCGGATTGATAGTCCTCCAACCCCAGCAGGCTGGCATAGCCATTGGTGTTGCCGCCAATTTCCGCCACCTGCGGCGCCACGGACAGCAGCACGGAGAAGGCATAGTCCCGGGCGGTGATGGGCGTCCCGTCGGAATAGCGCAGGTCATCGCTCAAAACCATGGTGTAGGTGCGGTTCCCCTGTTCGTCATCATAGACCAGGATGCCGGTCACCACGGTGGGATCCACCGTAAAAAGGCCCTGCTCCTGCTCCCAGCGGATCAGGTTGTAGCCGGAAAGCAGCTCCTTCACATCCAGGTCGGCAGTGTTGTTGCCCCACAGCCCGGTGGCAAAGTGTCCGCTGAAAGCGGTGGTGCTGCCCACCACCAGATGGTCGTAGGCTGGCGGCGTTTGGGGGACAGGCGCCGCCTCCGTCAGATCCTCCGCCAGGGCAAAGGCCTGTGTCATGGCCAGCACTGCAGCCAGTACCAGGGCTACCCACTTTTTCATGCTCAACATCCTTTCTCACGTCCTGTTCGCCGGGAAAAGGCCGGCGAATCCGGAATGCCCGACACGCGCGCGGCGTGCCGGGCAGTTTTTCCGGCTGGGTACAGGTTATTCGAAGCACTCACCGGCGTTCAGGTTCACCTGGCCGATGCCCAAGGGTGTTTCGTAATCCTCGATGATGAAAAGGTTTCGACCGGGGCGGCCCGGGGCAGGCTCCGGCAGCTTGACGTAAATCACTGTCACCGTCTTGTCCCAGGGAGGCATGATGCCCTCTACTTCCTCGATCGTGGCGAAAGCGCCATCGATAACGGGAGATGCCACATCGTAGATCTGGCCGGGGCACAGTTGCTGGCCGGCAGAGGGAGCCGCCGTTGTGCCGTCGGCATAAATGTAGTTGATGGTCAGCGTGTATTCCTTGGCCGTGTAAATCACGTCAAAGGTCACATCCTCCTGGCCCATCACACCGGTCACCTCGGCCCGGTCGACTTCATAGCCAGGATACTGCCGGCTGATGACCTTGTAGGCCTCGCCGGGAGCATACACGTTTGTGAAGGTGGGAGCAGCAGGCAGGCCGCCCACCTCTTCGAACCAGTAGTTGACGGTAACACGGTATTTGACCGGCTCTTCCGCAGGCTCCAGGGTCGGCTCCACAGTTTCTTCCGGAACCTCCGTCACTTCAGGTTCGGGAGTCACACGAGGCCTTGCCGGCCGCTGCGGCGCAGGCGTCACAACAGGCTCCTGCGTGGGCGTCACAACAGGTTCCTGCGTAGGAGTTACAACAGGTTCCTGCGTGGGAGTTACAACAGGTTCCTGCGTGGGCGTCACCACAGGCTCCTGCGTGGGGGTCACAACAGGCTCCTGCGTGGGGGTCACAACGGGTTCCTGCGTGGGCGTCACAACGGGTTCCTGCGTGGGAGTCACAACAGGCTCCTGAGTGGGCGTCACAACGGGTTCCTGCGTGGGCGTCACAACGGGTTCCTGCGTGGGCGTCACAACAGGTTCCTGAGTAGGCGTTACAACAGGTTCCTGAGTGGGAGTCACAACAGGCTCCTGCGTGGGTGTCACAACAGGCTCCTGCGTAGGAGTCACAACAGGTTCCTGAGTAGGCGTTACAACAGGTTCCTGCGTAGGCGTTACCACAGGCTCCTGCGTGGGCGTATCAACAGGTTCCGGAGTAGGCGTTACCACAGGCTCCTGCGTGGGCGTATCAACAGGTTCCGGAGTAGGCGCAGGCTTTGCCACAAACTTCGCCACAAACGTGGTATCGGCGTACAGGTTGCCGTTCTTGTTCAGGTAGTCCTTCAGCTCATTGCCTTCCAGCTTGGTGTTGGTGCTGATGCGGTCGCCAGTGGCATTGCCGTTGGCATCCGCCTTGTACCAACCATCGAAGGTGTAGCCTTCGTTGACGCTGGCCTGGGAGCCGGTCAGCTTGTCGGCTTCGGGGGTCTTGGCGTTAATGTCCGTATTCTTATCCGGGTTCACGCTGCCGGCATTTTCGTTCTCGGACACATAGTTCACGGTGAAGGTGACGGGCTTGAACTTCGCCACAAACGTGGTATCGGCGTACAGGTTGCCGTTCTTGTTCAGGTAGT
>CAYMOM010000021.1:0-5699 GCA_964391995.1 uncultured Faecalibacterium sp. | reverse complement strand
GTGTAGCCTTCGTTGACGCTGGCCTGGGAGCCGGTCAGCTTGTCGGCTTCGGGGGATATGGCGTTAACGTCCGGGTTTTCAGAAGGATTCACGCTGCCGGCATCAGGGTTTTCAGGCCGGTAGGTGACGGTGAAGGTCGGGTCGGGCGCTGTGAAGAACAGCTGAATGCGCTTTTGAATCTCCTTCAGTGTGCCATTCACAACAGTTCCGGTGTATTCAAACTTGTCGTCGGCACCGGGATAGGTTTCCACAGTGGAGCGGTTGGGCTTGGTAATGCTATTAACTTCATTATACTTCCACAAGGTAAAGGTGGAATCCTTGTACTGTTCGGGCACGTTGCCGGACTGGCTGCCGGCCACCGAATTCCAGATGGAATCGCCAAAGCTGAAGGAAATCGTTTCGCCGTAATACACATAAATCTGGTCATCGTTCAGCAGCGTTTCCCAGGCCGTGGGATCATCGCTGACATCGTTGATCCTGTGCAGATAGGTGGGAGAAATCTCAAAACGGGTGTAGTTGGCTACATTATGATACTGATAGGTAAGGTAAACCTCCGCGCCGGGCTTCAGGTCTGCCGTGGTGCCGCCCTGGGTTTTCTCGCCATTGGGGTTTTTGTAGGCAATGGTAGTGGGCGTGCCTTCGCCATTATACAGCTGGGCATTCACGGACAAACCGTCCTGAGAGATGTTTGACAGCGCCGTGTTGGCAGGCTGGAGCGCCTCGGCAAGCTTCACCTTGCGGTCATGCAGCACGGTAAAGTTGGCATCGCCCATCAGCAGTTCGCCGTTGGGGTTTTTGAACGTGCGCACCAGACCAGGCAGTTTAGCCTCCATGGCCTGCCAATTGGCATCGGCACGGGCGGCGGCCAGGTCAACGGAGTAGCGGTTGGTCACATACGCATCATAGTACAGGGTAACGGTAATAGCGGCGGTATTGCCCTGATTGGTGACGATCTTCGCCTTTTGGGTGTCCACCTGCAGGTCGTTCACATCCCACTTGTTGTTGCCATCCCCACCATCCACAGCCTGGGCGCTGATGAATTCGTAATTCGCATCAGTGATCTTCTTCCCAGTCAGGTCGCATGTGCGGGATTCCGCATCGGATGCAACGGTCACGGTTTCCACAAGAGGATTGCCATCAGCGTCCGTCACCGGGGCAAAGCTGTTGTCACCCGTCTTATACATGTGCGCCACCGTGATGGTCACAGCAGGGTACGCATAAACAGGGGTCAGCACCAGGCCTTCCATGTCAGCCGTGATGTCAGCGCCCGGGTACACCAAATTGCCTTCGGCGTCCTGCCAGGCCGCAAAGCCCTTTGTGCCGTTTTCGGTTGTCGTATCAATGTACAGTTCGCCAGGCGTCAGCACTTTTTCGTTGGCGGTCTGTTCCTTTTCTATGCCGTTGTAGGTAATTTTGTAGGTCTTCTCCTTCACGGCGATGCGCCAGCCATTCTCCCAGCTCTGGCAGGTGGCAATGGGTGTAAGCACCACCGTCCAGATGCCGTCAGTGTCCTGGGTCTGGACAACTCCAATATAAGGCTTCACGTTCTCCGGAACGGTCAGCTCCACATTGCTGTACACAGTCAGCGGCTCACCCAGCACCAGCGGGTTTTTGCCTTCAGGCAGGATGATGCTCTGGTAGTCCCACTGCGAGTTAACCAGTTTCTTCGTTTCATGCTCTGCCGCATTGATGGTAATGTTTTTCCCGTTTTCACCCCAAACCTGTTTCATGCCATACCACAGTACATGCAGGGCAACGGTATAGAGGCCGTTCTCATCCGGGCCAGTCTGGGCCACCTCGGCCCAGTTGCCGCGAAAGTCATAGCTGGCATCCGTGTAGAAGGTCAGCGTCTGACCAACGGTCATGTTGATGGTGTCCCCACTATTGTATGTCGGGACAACGGCAACGCTCCGCAGGGGCGAGCCGGCGCCCAGGGTGAAAACCGACCGACCGTCGGTTTGTTTTCCATTATCTGGTGCGCTTGAAGGTGTCGGTGCCGCCTGATTCATAGGTGTACCGGCAGAAGCAGGCGCCTTGGTAGGCGTAGCTGCGGGCTGGGCCGCAGATGCCCCGGGCTGACTGGCCGGTGCCTGGCCGCTGATAACCGGGCTGAGATCCGACGGCGTGGCAATGCCGGTGCCCACGGACTCCGCCAGCGCACTCATGGGCGTCAGCATAAGCATCACAAATGCCATTACCAGCGCCATCAAGCGGTTTGCAACATGTTTCTTCATGGTCATGCCTCCTCCGAGTTACCGGTGAACCGTTTGCTAATGGGCATACGCCCACCATTCCGCATATTCATTATATCATACATTTATGCAATATGCATCATTTTTTGAAAAAAAGTCTATGAAAATTTCATCTGTATCGTTCACATATTCTTAAGAATTTAGAAGCGTTTTCCAAAACCCAGGCCACCGTTGGTTTGGGGCGCCATGCGGCTTCCCCGCTCCATGGTTTCGGGGTGAACGGCGAAAAGGGTGGCGGTTTCCTGGCTGATGCGCCCTTCCCGCACCATGCGCTGCAGCTCTGCATCCATGGACAGCATGCCCGGGCCGCCGCTGAAAATGGCGTTGTCGATCTGGTGGGTCTTCCCCTCCCGTATCAGGTTTTGTATGGCGGGATTCACCGTCATCACTTCAAAAACAGGGGTCAGCTGGCCGTTCTTTTGCAGGATGAGCCGCTGAGAAATCACGCCCTTGAGCACCATGGACAGCTGGGCGCGAATCTGGTTCTGTTGCTCCGCCGGAAAGGCATCCACAATGCGGTCGATGGTTTTGGCTGCGCCAATGGTGTGCAGGGAGGACAGCAGCAGGTGCCCCGTTTCCGCGGCAGTGATGGCGGTGGAGATGGTTTCCTGGTCGCGCATTTCCCCCAGCATAATCACATCCGGCGCCTGGCGCAGGGCGGCACGAAGGGCCCGGGCAAAGGTAGAAGCATCGCTGGGCACCTCCCGCTGGCTCACCAAGGACATGCGGTGGGGGTGAAGAAACTCGATGGGATCCTCGATGGTGATAATGTGCCCGCTGCGGGTGGAATTGATGCGGTCCACCAGGCAGGCCAGGGTGGTGCTTTTGCCATTGCCGGCAGGGCCTGTCACCAGCACCATGCCGCTGCGCAGCTCCGCCAGATTCAGCACCACATCGGGTATGTGGGATTTCTGCGGATCCGGCAGGCCAAAGGCCACCACGCGGCAGGTGGCGGCCAGGGTGTTGCGCTGGCGGTAGGTGTTGCAGCGGAAGCGGCTCACATCCCGCACGGAAAAGGAAAAGTCATCATCGCCTTCCGTGTCCAGCACGGCGGTGTCCCGCTCGGCCAGGGCGTAGGCAGTGCTGATCAGCGCTTCCGCATCGGTGGGCAGCAGGCGTTCCTGCGTCAGCGGCAGCATCTGCCCGTGGGCCTTGACCATCACAGGCGAGCCGGGAATGATAAAAATATCCGAGCCATCCTTGTCCAGGGCATCCTTCAGCAGGGAAATCAGTTCCATTGCTCCTCCGTTTCCACCGTCAGGGCATGGGTGGCCCAGGCCAGCCTGGGGGATTCGCCCCAGGGCGCCAGACGCGCGGCGCACACCAGCACCCGCTGGCCCAGGGTTTCCGTCCAGGTAACGGTATCGTTTTGCATGTTCATTCCCTCCGGCAGGCACCGGGCCGCCAGAGCCATATAATCCTCTTGATTCTCCGCCTGCGCGCTGCACCGGGCCAGCGAAGCATCCAGCAGGGCCAGCGAGCGCTCGCTTCTGTCATTCAGGGCATAGACCTGCTGGGTCATCTCCGCGCTGCGCCTGCCCAGGGAAAGGGCGTTTTGGGCGCTGATGTAGGTCAGCATGCACAAAACGCACATGCACAGGCACACCACAATCAGGATCAGCGAGGCCGCGCCTGGCCCCAGGGCAATCTTTCGCTGCTTCATGGCTGCACCTCCCCGGGCTGATACCGGCTTGCCGGCAGTGCAAACAGCACATCGTCCCCATACAAGGCCGTCAGCTCCACACAGTGGAGGGTACCCGCACCGGCTTCCTCCATCCGGCAGACCGCCGTCAGATCATACTCGCCGCAATGCAGGCGCCAGCCGTCCTCCTGCCGGGCAAAGCCCATTTCGGCCAGGGCGGCCTCCATGCCATCGGCTGCGTAAAGGGTTTCGGCCACGTTCTGCGCCTGTAAAAGCGCCGCGCTGTATGCGCCGGCACGGCTGCTGCTCTGCTTGGCTGCGCCGAAAAGCTCCATCAGGGTGGTGGCAGCCAGCATGAAGAACAGCACCACAATCAGCAGCTCCACCAGGAGCGTGTTTCCCCGTCCGCTCTGCTTCATTGGTCAACCTCCACGCTGCGCAGGCACAGCTTCACAGTGCTTTCCGTGCCGCCTTCGTCCATCAGGTCAACGGTCAGCAGTCGTCCCTCCAGCCGCGGATCAAAGCGCCGGGCCTGGCACAGGCTTTCGCCATCCTCCAGGTCAAAGGGGTAATCGGCGGAGGTAAAGCTCTCCCACAGGCTGCCGCCGTGGCAGTACAGGCGCTTCACATAGCTTTCGCCGTCATAGGTGCTGATAATTTCCAGGGCCTTCACCCCGCCGTATTCCCTCACCTGCACCTGCCCCAGGCCATCCTCGGCCCAAAGGGCGCTGCGCACCACCGCAGAAAGGATGCGGGCCTGGTTGTCCCCGTCAGCCCGTTCCACAGTGCCCCGGTAGGCCTGTGCCCCCAGGGTCACCAGCAGGGTGCTCATGGCGGCAAACACCGCCAGCAGTAAAAGCACAAACACGTTTTGAATGCTGCGTGTCGGCCCGCTTTCACGGATGCTCACGGCTTGCTGCGCCCCCTTTCCACCACGCGGATATCCGGCAGTACGTTGGAGGCAAACGCATCATAGTATATCATGTAGCGCTCCTCATTATAGGCCAGGCCGTAGTGCTGGCGCAGATAATCGATGTCCTCCGGGTAAGCGCCCTCCACGGCATAGCAGGTCAGGGCGGCGCTTTTCACCGCATCCCGCACAAGGGTCAGCTCCGCCTGGTCACTGGCGCGGGTCAGCTGATCCACCACCAGGCAAAAGGCCAGCACAGTGGCTGCAAACAGCGCCAGTGCCGCCACATCCCTGCGTTTCATCCGCCTGCCTCCCTTCCCGAAGGTTTTTCTCACTTACAGATTGGACAGTATACCCGCCATGGGCAGCATCACCGACAGAAGAATGGCACCCACCACCACGGAGAGCAGCGCCACCAGGGTCGGCTCGATAATGGCCACCAGGCGGGTGAAGCCTTCCTCCACCTGCTCCTCGTAGATGGCGGCAATTTTGCCCATCACCTGGGGCTCGTGGCCGGAGGCAGCACCCACGCGGATCATCCTGGTGTAAAAATCCTCAAACAGCTTGGCCTGGCCCAGCGCCTCGGCAAAGGTGGCGCCGTTTTCCATGGCCAGGCGCACGCCTTCCACCCTTTTGGCGGCCTTTTCATCCGTCAGGGCATAGGGGGCCATTTCCAGTGCGCTTTCCATGGGATAGCCACTGGACAGCATCAGGGAAAGCATGCTGGCCACCCGGGCGGAGGACAGCTTGTCATTCAGCTTCTTCAGCGGAGGAAACAGCTGCTGCAGCGTGCGGGTCACCCTGTCGCGCCAGGGAGTTTTCATCAGGACAAGGCACACAAGCACCGCAAGGCCCACCAGGCCAATCAGCCCCAGCACCACCCAGCCCACGGTGG
>CAYMOM010000020.1:0-22499 GCA_964391995.1 uncultured Faecalibacterium sp. | reverse complement strand
CCTCCACCGGCGGCGGCGTCATATAATCCGGGCCAAAGAGCACCGTCAGCACCTCATCGTACCGGGCGGGGATGAGCACCTCCACATCCTCAAACTGCGCGGTGATTTTCTCCCGGAACAATTCCGGGTTCCAGATGTGCTGCCCCAGGCCAAAGGCGCCATTGCTCATGCACACCTCATCGCTTGGGGGATTCTGGGTAGAGATTTTCTCATACATCCGGGCCTTCCACCGGGTGGAAAAGGGCAGGCCCAAAATGTGCGTGCCAAACAGCATGATTTTCTGCTTCCAGTTAAAGCGGCTGTAGTCCACCTTCCGCTTCATCATGCCCTGCAGGATGTGCAGCTTCAGGTACCAGATCTTCCGCTTCCAGCCTGCCTCCGGCACGGAATCCAGGATGAAGAAATCCGTAAAGGCCGCAGCCTTTTCCGGGTCACGGTTCATCACCCGGGGTGTCCAGCTTTGCAGGTAGGTCAGCTCAAAGCGCTTATCGCACTCCCTGGGGTAAACCTTGCGGAACTTTTCAAACTCCTCCCGGGTGATCAGCAAGTCCACATCATCATCCCAGGGGATGAACCCCTTGTGCCGCACCGTGCCCAGCAGGGAGCCGCACATCATGTTGTATTCAATGCCGTGGCGCTGGCACACCGCCACAATGTCCCGCAGCTGGCACAGCAGCTCCTGGTGAATTTCTTCCAGCGTCAGTTTCGTTTCTTCCATTATTCTTCTCCCAGCCAGGCCAGCGTGCGCCGGCAAATGGCTTCATCGTCCATGCTGTATTGGCCCCGCAGGTATTGCTGGGTGCCCACAATGCAGGAATACACATCCGGCATACCAATCCGGTGGAGCCTGCAGCCGGTGCCCGCTTCCGCCAGCACCTCGCTGACGGCGGAGCCAAAGCCGCCCACAACGCTGTGTTCCTCCACCGTGACAAGGTGCCGGAAGCGCCCTGCCAATTCCAAAATCTTTTCCTTGTCAATCGGCTTCAGGCAGGGGAAGGACACCACCTCAGCCGAAACGCCCTTCTCCGCCAGCATTCCGGCTGCGCTGACGGTTTGGGTCAGGATGCCGCCGGCGGAAAGCAGCGCCACATCCTCACCCTTTTGCAGGGTCAGCGCCCGGGGCAGCTGCCAGCCGGTGACGGGCCCATCGTGCAGGAAAGGTTCCCCGCCCCGGCCCAGCCGCAGGTAGCAGGTGCCCGGCGTGCGGAGCATAACAGGCACAACGGCCTCCACCTCGTGGGGATCGCCGGGGGTGAACACCGTCACCCCGGGCAAGGCGCGCAGAATGGCCATATCCTCGGTGGCGTGGTGGCTCATGCCCAGGCTGCCGTACACAAACCCGCCGCCTACGCAGACGATTTTCACATTGGCCTCGTGATAGGCGCAGTCGTTGCGAATCTGCTCCAGGCAGCGCAGGGTGGGAAAATTGCCGATGGAGTAGGTCAGCACCGTGCGCCCCGTGCGGGCAAGGCCTGCCGCCATGCCGGTCATGCCCTGCTCGGCAATGCCGGCGTTGATAAACTGCTTGGGATAGGTTTCCCAGAAGGGTTTCAGTACACCAAAGCCCAAATCGCCGGTGATCAGCGTCAGCCGGGGGTCATTGGCGGCTTCCCGCATCAGGGCGCGGGTAAAGGCATCTCTCATGGGCGCTGCGCCTCCAGTTCCTTCAGGGCCGCCTCGTATTCCTCCCCCTGGGGAGTCCGATAGTGCCAGAGAATGTTGTTTTCCATAAAGGACACGCCCTTGCCCTTGGTGGTCTGTGCCAGGATAACGCTGGGCTTGCCGGTGCCCAGGTTGCCCTTGGCCCAGTCAAAGGAGGCGCGAAGGGCAGCGGTGTCGTGACCGTCCACGGTCATCACATGCCAGCCAAAGTCCCGCCACTTGTCGGCAAAAGGCTCCAGGGCCAGGGTGTTTTCGCAAAAGTCCAGGGACTGCATCCTGTTGTGATCCACCACGGCAATCAGGTTGTCCAGCCTGTACTGGTGGGCCTGAAGCGCCGCCTCCCACACGGAGCCTTCGTCACACTCCCCGTCCCCCAGCACGGCAAACGCCCGCCAGGGGGCGCCGTCCAGCCTGGCGCCCATGGCCATGCCGGCAGCAACTGCCAGCCCGTGCCCCAGGCTGCCGGTGGAAAACTCCACCCCGGGAATGCCCTTGTGGCTCACATGGCCGGACAGCCGGGAGCCGTTGGCATAGTGTGTGCGCAGCTCCTCCACCGGGAAGAACCCCCGCTCCGCCAGTGCTGCATACACCGCCGCACCTGCGTGCCCCTTGGAATACACCAGCCTGTCCCGGTCTGGCAGGTTGGGGTCACCGGGGTCAACGCGGAGAACGCCGGTGTACAGCGTGGCAACAATCTCCGCCACCGAGAAAATGGCGCCAATGTGGCTGCCCCGGCTCAAGTGGGTCATTTCCAGCCCGTGGCGGCGGATCAGCCAGGCCAGCACCCTGGGGTCGCCGGTGTCAATGGCTGCGCCGCCAAAGGCCGCATGGGTCTTTTCTTCATAAGAAGTGCAAGGCATGCTTACATTCCTTTCTTCTCGTCCGCCATTTTCCTGGCCTTGCCAAACACGCCGCCAATGGTTTCAAAAAACAGCTGCATGTCCAGCAGGAAGGACTGGTTCATGGCGTACTCCACCCGCAGGCGGTTCTTTTCCGGCAGGATGTACTTTTCGAAGTTCTCCACCGGGTTCTCCTCGCCCACGATTTCATCCTGGGCGATGTAGACAATGCTGCTCCTGTCCGTAATGCCCGGGCGCACCCACAGGATGCACTGCTGCTCCCTGGTGTACTGGGTGGTGTAGAGCAAAAGCTCCGGCCTGGGGCCTACAAAGGACATATCGCCCTTGAGGATGTTGAACAGCTGGGGCAGCTCGTCCAGCTTCAGCCGGCGCATGATCTTCCCCGCCCGGGTGACGCGGCTGTCGTTCAGGGCGGTGCAGCCGCCGGTCTTGTCCGCATCCACCACCATGGAGCGGAACTTCAGGATGTAAAAGGGCTTGTTGTGATACCCGCCGCGAATAGCCTTGTACAGCACCGGGCCGGGGGAATCCAGCTTCACCCACAGGGCCAGGGGCAGCATGACAATGCAGCCGGGCACCAGCATCACCAGCGCCAGCAGAAAGTCCAGCACCCGCTTGACCACCTTGCTGTAAAAGGGATGGGACAGCGGGCCGTCCCACCGGGGCATATCGGGCAATTGTGCCATGGGTCATTCCTCCAAGCGGAGCAGCAGGTCGTTCAGGTGCTCCAGTTCTTCCTGAGAATAGTATTGCAGGACGATCTTGCCTTTTTTCGCCGTGCCTGTCAGTGTGGCGCGAACGCCCATGGTTTCACGGATGCGGCCTTCCAGCTCCGTCAGCTCCGCCGGCAGCACAGGCTTGGCGGGCTTGGGCCTAGCGGCCTTGCTTTCCACCTTGGAGGCAGCAGCAATCGCCTCCAGCTGGCGAACGCTGTAGCCGTTGTCGATGGTCTCCTTGGCCAACGCCAGCTTCTGCTGGTCACTTTCCAGGCCAGCCAGCACACGGGCGTGTCCGGCAGAAAGGCTTCCCTGCCGCACCAGCTCCACCACCTGTTCCGGCAAAGTCAGCAGGCGCAAAAGGTTCGCCACCGCAGGGCGGCTCTTGTTCAGGCGGTTCGCCACCGTTTCCTGGGTGTAGCCGCACTGCTGCATCAGGCTGCGGATGCCCTGGGCGGCTTCAATGGGGTTCAGGTCTTCCCGCTGCAGGTTTTCAATCAGGGCGATCTCCATCTGCTGGATAACATCCAGGTCGCGGACAATGACGGGCACCTTGTCCAGTCCCGCCGCCCGGGATGCCCGCCACCGGCGCTCGCCCGCCACAATGCGGTAGCGTCCGCCGTTTTGATGGGTCACCAGAATGGGCTGCAAAACGCCCTGCTCCCTAATGGATTGAGCCAGCTGGGCGATGCTCTCCTCGGAGAAGGTACGCCGGGGCTGATCGGGGTTCGGGTCAATATCGCCAATGGAAATCTCCTGCACGCCGCTGGACAGGGTGTCCTCCCCGTCGGGCAGCAGGGCATCCAGGCCGCGGCCAAGGCCGTGGAGTTTCTTTGCCATGCGTGTCGCTCCTTACTTCCTGGCCTTCAGGCCGTTGCGTTCCAGCACCTCAGCCGCCAGCGTGCGATATGCCGCCGCACCGGCCGACCGGGGATCGTATACATGAATGGGCTGCCCATGGGAGGGTGCCTCCCCCAGGCGCACGTTTCGCGGAATGGTGGTGGCGAAGGTCTTCTTTTTGAAGTGCTTCTTCACCTCGTCCACCACCTGCAGGCCCAGGTTGGTGCGCCCGTCCAGCATGGTCAGCAGAATGCCCTCGATGTCAATGCCGGGGTTGAAGGTCTTCTTCACCCGGCTGACGGTGTTCATCAGGCTGGTAACACCTTCCAGGGCGTAGTATTCGCACTGAATGGGGATGAGTACCCTGTCGCAGGCGGTCAGGGCGTTCAACGTCAGCAGGGACAGGCTGGGCGGGCAATCGATGAAGATGAAGTCATACTCCTTCTGCACCGGTGCCAGGGCGTTTTTCAGCCGGAATTCCCGCTGCTCCACGTTAACCAGTTCCAGCTCGGCACCGGCCAGGCGGATATCCGCACCGGCAATATCCAGCCGGGAAACCTCCGTGTGCTGAATGCACCCGCGGATGCCCTCGCGCCCGGTGATCACCTCATAAATGCTGTTATCCTCCACCGCCATGCCCAGGCCGGAGGTGGTGTTCCCCTGGGGATCCAGATCCACCACCAGCACCCGCTGGCCCATGTCAGCCAGGATAGCCGTCAGGTTCACCGAGGTGGTGGTCTTCCCCACCCCGCCCTTCTGGTTGGTAATCGCAATAACCTTCGCCATACGCCGCTCCTTTTCGCATCCCTGCGGACAAACCAATACATTTTATTATACAAATTTTCCGCCCGCTTGTAAAGCCCCAGGCCAAGGCCGTCCTTGCACTTGCCAACAAAGAAAAAATGTGGTATGATACCCCCTGTGGCGCATCCTCCCGGGCATGCCGCCGCAAAGCATACCATACGGAGACGTATCGAAGCGGTCATAACGGGGCGCACTCGAAATGCGTTGAGCAGCAATGCTCCGTGGGTTCGAATCCCACCGTCTCCGCCAAAAAGGCCTTGCAGGCACAAGCTGCAAGGCTTTTTTCTTTGGTGATATGCGTTTTTCACGGCTTAGTCCTTTGTGGTTTGGGGCATTTCGGTCATGCGCAGCTTGGCGCAGCCGTAGGGAATCAGCTGCACGGGGCGGGGGGCGCCGGCAGGCTTGCCGGATGAAGGCGCCACCGCAGGCACCGTGTCGTAGCCATCGGCCCACTCCCACGCGACGGGGGCAAGGCTTGCCTGAAGGGTGATGGGCGGATGCTCCGAGGAAAAGGGCACCTGGGCAATCTCCTGCTCCTGCACCGCCAGCTCATTCCCTGCAAAGCCGAAGCGCCACGGGGATTGGGGGTACAGTTCATAATCGCAGTAGGGATACTTCCGCTCCACCCCGTCCCGGGTGAACTCCCGCATGCGGTATTCTGCCTCAATGGGCAGGGAAAACACCAGCGGGCCGTATTCGGCGGTTTTCAGGCCCGTTGGCCGGTGGGCCAGCCGGGGTGCTGCCTCCATGGCAAGGTGCAGATTTTCATGGCCAGACCATTCCTTGGCCAGCACAATGTGCTGCCGGCGGCACGCAATCCTTTGCCCGTTGATGCACACATGCTTTGCCCAGGCAGGCACGCGGATTTTCAGCTCAAAGGCAACGGCCTGGGGTGCGTCCACCGTGATGTCTGCACTCAGGCGGAAGGGGTAATCGCTTTTCACCTGCAGGTGCACAGCCTTGCCTGCCACCTGTACACCGGCGCTGACGGGCAGCAGGTGCGCCAGACACAGGCCATCCTCCGTGCGCTGCAGCACATGCAGCGCCAGTTTGGGCCAGCCCTGGCTGAAATTGGCTGTGCAGCAGCCGTAGTTTGGCTCAAGGCCAAACAGGTGGGATTCGCTGGGATTGGTGCGGAAGAAGCTCTTCCCCGGGAATTCCACGCAGGCCACCTGGTTCACCATCTGATCGTACTGGTGGGTCCACATATCGTCCGAAAAGGTGGCAGGCAGGGCGTTGAAGGCCACTTTCTCCAGCCTGTCGGCCCAGGTGGCATCGCCGGTGATTCTGTACAGCCATTCGCAGGTGTACATCAGTTCCACCACGGCACACAGCTCCGTGCCCTGCTGGTTCCCCGTGCCGGAAAGGCATTCATCCCCCGTGAAGGTACCCACTGCCGTGCCATTATAGGTTTCCAGCATGTTCCACAGCTGTTCCGCCTGGCCGGTATAGCTGTCACCCAGCAGCGCTGTGCACAGAGCCTCATACTTGAGCATCATGCAGATGTTGACAATGTGTGTTTCAAACGTCCACTTGTTCAGCGGGCGCTTCCACAGCTCCACCATGGCGGGATAGTCGGCGCCCTGGGCCTGCAGCAAGCGGGCAAGGGACAGCATCCATTCCTCCGGCTGGCGGCGGTACAGGTGCAAAAGGGGCACAAAGCCTTCATACCAGCGGAACTTTCCCCAGTCAAACAGGTGAATGCTGCCCTCCTGCAAAAGGGTGTACAGGTTTTTCATGGCCCGGTGCAGGGCAGCTTCCACTGGCGGATCATCCTGAAACTCGCAGTGGAGGGCCAGCACCTTGCCAATCAGCAGCACCGCCCAGGTGTCGTAGGTTTTCCGTTTCTCCGCCTGGCAGGGGCAGATCCACCCATCCTCCTGCTGCCTTGATACAATGCTGTGCACATACCGGTTGGCCCGGGCGATCAGGTCTTCATCCCCCAGCAGGTGCGCCAGGGGGATGAAGCCGTCCAGCCAGTAGGGCACCCGTTCCCAGCCTTCCCTATCGCCGCCAATCCAGGCGCTGTCCCGCACATCGGGCCAAACCTTGTCCAGGTTGCCGGAAAGCCCGGCGGCCTGGATCTCCAGCTGGCGGCGCAGCCACCCTTCAGGACGGATTTCCCGGTAAAAGAGCGTGTTCATGGGCATACTCCTTGCTTCGTTTTGGGGGAGGTCAGCGGTCGGGTTATCAATTGCCCTTGATGCCAGCGGGGGAAAGATTCAGCTCCGCCCAGGTTTCCGGGCCGGTGGAGTGCATGTCGAAGGTAATCAGCGCCCGGCCTGTCCAGCCTTCAGGGGCGTTGCTTTTCAGCATCAGCAGGGATTTGCCGGTCAGCAGGGTGTCCACCAGCACGGTTTTGTCCGGCTCGCGCATGGTGCCCCAGGGCAGCGTGCTGCTGCGCCGGGGATTGATGGGCATGAAGGTGAACAGCACTGCATGGGTGTATTCGCCATCCACTGCATAGTCCACCCGCACGCTGAAGGAAGTGTTCAGGTCGATGTCGGTGTACCTGCCGCCAAACCTGCTGTTCACATACGCCATATCGGGCAGGCCGTCCCATTCCACAGCCACGGTGGCCCGGCTGCTGTATTCGCCGTTCATGCCCAGGTAGACCGTCTGGTCGGTTTCGTCAAAGAAGGCATAGCTGCTCTTGCCCCGCTCGGGGAAGTAGTACCGCTTGCGGATGATCTGTCCCACGGGCGTGTTTTCTGCGGTGATGCCGTCATCCTTCACAAAGCGATAGAACACAAAGCCGCCGGCGGGAATGTCCAGGGTGATGGTTTCACCGAAGGATTCTGCGGAAACCACCTGCGTGGGCGCAATGGTGATGGGGCCATTGGTGTTCCAGTAGGGATCCACCTGATCGTTCATCACATAGATTTCCACCGTACCCTTAGAGAAGGGCAGCTTGGGCAGGGTGATTTCAGCTGTGGCGGGCTTTTCCGCGCTGTCGTTCCAGGCCAGGATGCAGGCAGTTTCTTCATCCTTGGAGGCCATGGCGTGGAGGCCTTCCTCCGTGGCCCTGGGCAGGCCGGTGACGGCCACCCGCTGCTCGGGCATCTGGCTGTACATCCAATAGGCCCAGTAGGGTGCCTTGATGCGCCCAAAGGGGTCAATGGCGCCCAGGGGTTCATAGCCCGTATCCATAAACTGGGCCCAGTGGGCCAGGGTCACATCGGTTTCCTCCAGCAGCAGCTGGAAGGAGGTCAGCATGGTTGCGCCACCCCGGGCATGTTCGGCCGGGCCATTGGCCTCAAAGGGCTGAAGAAGGGAGTTATACTCGTTCAGGTGCAGCTCGGTGGTATCAAAGGCCACATGCTCGGCCAGGTATGCCCGGGAAAGGCCGGTGCGGTTCAAGTATTGCTTGGTATCGCAGCCGTAGCTGTGGTAGCTGAAGAAGTCCAGGGGCACACCTGCCTCGTCAACCTGGTTTAGGAAATGGCGGATGTTCACCGCGCCGGTAATGTCCACAAACGCGCTGGACGGCCCGCCGATCACGGCATCCGGGTCGCCTTCCTTCAGGCCCTTGGCGGCAGCAATGTACAGCTGGGTATAGTCCTGCATGCTGCCCAGGAAGAACACATCGCCGCAGTCCGGCTCGTTATACACCTCGTGATAGGCCACCCGCAGGCCGCTTTCCTTATAGTGCTCGGCAAAGGTGCGGAACATCTCCTGCCAGGCTTCCAGGTCGGTCGGGCCTTTGCGCCAGTCGCCGTCCTGCTGCAGGGGATAGGGAATGTAGCTCCAGGCCCAATAGGGGCGCACATTGTGCTCCTCCAGCAGCTTCACCAGCTTATCCAGCTTGTCAAAGTCGTAGGTCAGGGCATCGGCGGTGCCATCCACCACCCGGGCAAAGGGGCGTCCCTCCTCGCCCATGAACAGGTCAATGCGCAGGGAGTCCACCCTCAGCCCGTCAAAGAGCGATGCATCCCGGACGTAGTTGGGCAGGTCAACAATGCCGCTGTTGAACAGGGCAAACTTTTTCAGCAGCGGAACGCCTTCCCGCTTGGAAAAATCAACGTTCAGCCGGGCCGTGCTATCAGCCATGGCGATACCTCCAAACAAAATCATAATGCCTGCAGCCAGGCCAATGATGGTTTTTTTCATGGCAGTTCATCCTTTATGCTGGGTTTTGGGGCTCAGGCGGCGCATCAGCGCCAGCTCCTCCCGGTCATAGGGGGTGTGGAAGGTGTCGAAAAGGTCGTGCTGCCAGCGGTTCAGCGGCAGGTCGCGCCTTTTCCACAGCTCGTCCCAGGGCAGGAAGTGCTGGGACTTGCCTGCCACCAGACCCCAGCTGTAGCTGCCGATGCGCTCATGGTGGTACAGAGGCAGGTTATCGGCAATCAGGTTATCCTGGATGCGGTTGAGCCACTCGGTGTTCATCATGGGGCGGCCTTCCCGCTTCAGGCCCTCCACCACCCTGCGAACACGGTCAATGCCCTCATACTGGTGGAAGGTCACAATGTCGGATTCATCCAGGGCCACCCGCTGAATGGCTTCCACATCAGCATCGGGGTTTGTGCCGTAGTCCTCCGGGTAGCTCCAGGGTGCTGCCGTCAGCGGCTGAATGGGATCCAGCTCCCGGGCAATTTCGAAGGCCCGCTTCAGGTAGGGGATGCTCATGTCATGGCGGTTGCTGTTGCCCGGCTCGTTCCACAGATCCCAGGCGTAAATGCGCTTGTCGCCACGGAAGCGGCTGATGACAGAGCGCAGGTATTCCTCCATCACAGGCCGCCATTCAGGCTCGTCCCAGTAGATCCACCCCTTGCGCTCCTGCTCGCCGGTGAAAGGATTCTCCTTGTGCCCGCCATGGTGGCCGATGTCGTATGCATGCCAGCCGGAGGGCAGCTCGGGGTTGATGTTGGCCGGCCTGCCAAAGCCCACGCAGTCGTTGAAGAGCACCGGCATCATGGTAATGCCCCGGGCGTCCAGCTCGCCAAGGAAGCTGTCCAGCCTGTCCAGAAAGCGCTCCCGCTGGTGATACCATACGTTGAAGGGCAGGAACATCCTGACGCCGTTCAGGCCAATGTCCTCCATCAGCGCAAATTCCTTCCGCACGCTTTGGATAACCTCATCATAGGTATCTTCCTGCCACAGCTCCACACAATGGAGCGTGATGGAGGGCACATAGTTGACGCCCATCACCCAGGGCCGGGCGTTATACCAGTCCCAGGCCTGCTGTTTCGTCCAGCGCGTTCTCATGAAGGGAAACCTCCTTGATATGTTGTCCTTTGGGGAATGAACAGCCGGCGCTTACCCCTTCACGCCGCCCATGACCAGGCCCTTGGTGAAATAGCGCTGGAAGAAGGGATAGCTGATGAGCACCGGCACCATGCTGACGAAGATCTGCGCCGCCTCCATGGTTTCGCTGCCCAGCTTGCTCATCCGTTCCAGCTCGGAGGGCGAGAGCTTGTTGGGGTCGTAGTTCACCACAACGGTCTGCAGGTAGGTCATCAGGGGGAAGTCGGACAGCTTATTCAGGTAAATGGAGCCGGAGAACCAGTCGTTCCAGTGGCCCAGAATGGCGTATACCGCAATGGTGGCCAGGGAAGGTGTGCTCAGGGGCAGGTAGATCTGCGCCAGCACGCGGAACTGCCCGGCGCCATCGATCAGCGCGGCCTCTTCCAGCTCGGAGGGAAGATTGCGGAAGAAGTTCAGCAGCACCATCACATAAAACACCGGCACTGCACCGGGAATAACCAGCGCCCAGATGGAATTCATGATGCCGGTTTCCTTTACCACCATGTAGGTGGGAATCAGCCCGCCGCCCACCAGCATGGGAATGAAGAAAAACCATGCATACAGGGTGCGGAACTTGAATTTGTCATTCGTCCGGCTCAGGGGGAAGGCAACCAGGCAGGTGCACAGCAGGTTGATCAGCGTGCCCAGAAGAACGCGCATGACCGAATTGAGCATGCTGCGCCAGAACATCTGGTTTTGCAGCAGATATTCATAGCCCACCGTTGTGAACTTAACAGGCCAGAAGGTGACAAGGCCCGCCTTCACCGCATCGTTGGCAGAAAAGGACACAGCCAGCACATACACCAGCGGCGCAAGGCAGACCAGCGCCACGCAAACCAGGAAAACGGTGTTAATGCAGTAAAAAATCTTTTCGCCTCTCGTATCACGCATGATAACACCTCCTTTAGAAGATACGGTAATCCGCTACCTTCCAGGCCAGGAAGTAGCTCAGGGAAACCAGCACCGCAGACACCAGGGACTTGAACACACCCACCGCCGTGGACAGGGAGAAGTTGAAATCCACAAGGCCAATGCGGTACACCAGGGTATCAAGTATATCGCCTGTGCGGTACACCGAGGGGGAATACAGATTATATACCTGGTCAAAGTTGCCGCCCAGCACGCTGCCAATGTTCAGCAGCAGCATCAGCACGATAATGTTCATCAGCCCGGGGATGGTAACATGAAGAATCTGCTGGAACTTGTTGGCGCCGTCAATAATGGCAGCCTCATACAGGTTCTGGTCGATGCCGGTGATAGCCGCCAGATAAACAATGGTGCCAAAGCCGAATTCCTTCCATATTTCTGTGGCAATCAGCGTGAACTGGAACCAGTCGTTGCTGCCAAGGAAGTAGATCGGCTGGCCGCCAAAGGCCATAATCAGCTTGTTCACAATGCCGGAGGAGGGAGAAAGAATGTCCACAAAAATGTTGGACAGGATGATCCAGGAAATGAAGTGGGGCAGATAGACCACCGTTTGCACCGTGCGCTTCAGCCCGGGCCGGCGCATTTCGTTAATCAGGATGGCAAACACAATGGAAACAAACATGCCCAGGAACAGCTTCCAGCAGGCAATGACAAAGGTATTGCGCAAGGCATACCAGAAATCATTCATTTTGAAAAGGTATTCAAACCACTTGAAGCCAACGGGTTTTTGTGCACCAAAAAGGCCCTTTGAGGGAATGAACTGCTCAAAGGCAATCTTCAGGCCAAAAAGCGGAACGTAGGAATAAACAAGAACCAGGATCACGCAGGGAAGCAGCATCAGGTGCAGGGCATAATTCTTCCTAAAATCCTTTTTCAGCACAGCGAGAAGGCCGGGCTTTCCCTTGCCGGAGAGCGCTGCAGGATTCCTTGTCATGGGCGAAACCTCCTTGGTAGGAGGAAAGCGGCCGCTTATTGCTAAACGACCGCCTTCCTCGTCATTGCTTATGAGATGCTGTTGGCAAAGGGATTACTTGCCGAAGTGGGCATTGATCTCGGCGGTAATCGCCTCGCCGCCCAGCGCATTCCACTGCTCGACAAAGGTGTCGAATTCGCTGATGTCAGCATCGCCAGTGATGATGCGGGTGAAGGTTTCCAGCTCCAGCTTGTCCAGGGTCGCCTGGGAGTCAATCATGGTTTCGGTCAGCAGCGGGCCGCGCTTTTCGAAGGTCAGCATGCCGCTGTTGTTCAGCTCGGTAGCCATGCCGAACATCTGGCCGGAGAAGCAGGTAGCCCACTGGCCGCGGATATCGGACTTCTCATCATCGGTGCCGGTACGATACTCGGGATGGTTGATGTACTTGTTCATCTGGTCGTTATACAGGGCCAGAGCGTTGTAGTTATAGGTCACCAGGCTGGGATCGTTGTTGTCGATGGCAGCGAACACAGCTTCCCACTTGGGCACGTTGCCGTGGATGGATTCGGGGGTGAAGGGCAGCCAGGTCCAATCGTCCCAAACCAGGCGGAAGTCATCCTCGGTAGGCAGAATATCGGTGGCAGAGCCGGCGCCGATCTTGTGCAGCAGGTTCAGCACGATGATAGCGGCCTCGGGATGTTCGCACTTGCTGGTGATAACGATGAACTGGTTGGTATTGTCGTACACGATGGGCTTCACAGCCGCATCATCCACAGAGGGCAGGCCCCAGAGCTTCCAATCGGAGGTGGGGTTGTTGGTCCACAGGGAAGGCAGCGCATCGGACATGAACTGGGCCCACTGCACGCCGGTGAACACGCCCAGCTTTTCGGTCAGGGTCAGCTCGGCTTCCTGCTCGGGGGTCTTCACGGTGAATTCGGGATCGATCAGGCCATCCTGATACCACTTGGCCAGCTTTTCCAGCACGGTCTTCATTTCGGGCTGAACAGAGCCGTAAACGATCTTGCCTTCGGCGTTCTCAACCCAGGCATCGGGGTAGGCATGCATCATGTTGGCAATGGAATACAGCTCGTAGCCGTTGCCGTACAGATCCTTGTTCAGGCCAATGCCGTAGGTGTCCTTCACGCCGTTGCCATCGGGGTCATCGTTGGCGAAAGCGTACAGAATCTGCTCCAGCTCCGCAAAGGTGGTGGGCTCGGGCAGGCCCAGATTCACGCGCCAGTCCTCGCGCAGGAACAGGCCATGCAGGGACTCCAGAACGGGCGTGGCGTAGGGAATGCCATAGAGCTTGCCGTCCTTCTGGGCCATCTCGTAGGAGGCGGAACCAGCGGGGGTTACCAGGGTCTTGGTCAGCTCGTCAGCGTAGTCGGCCCAAAGCTGGGTGATATCCATAGCCTGGCCGGATTCGATCATCTGGCCCAGCACGGTGGCGTCAACCACAACGATGTCCGCCAGGTCGTCCATGGCCAGGTCAAGGGCGATGCGCTGGCTGTACTGCTCGGGGGTGGTAACCCACTTGTACTCCAGCTTGATGCCGTAGTTCTCTTCAAAGAACTTCAGGAATTCGTTGTCCTGGGTCTTGTCCTCGGTGTCAGTGGCGACGGTCACGCCTTTGACCACGGTGACGACAACAGGATCATCGTACTTCATGAAGGGGTCCGCAGCGAAGGCCGTCAGCGGCAGGCTGAGCAGCAGCGTTACGGCGGTCAGCAGGCTTAGGAATGCTTTCCACGGGGATTTGGTTTTCATGGGTCATGCTCCTTTCTTAACGAAGGTTTTTCGTTGATATTATTGTAATACGTTCATATCCCCCAGAACAATGCCAATCTTTTAGTGCAAGCATCCCAATATTAAAGATTTTATATCGCATTTTTGTTTCAATGTCAAAATATCATTTTTTTGGATAATGCTCAGCCTTTTTCCGATACTCCGCCGGCGTCATGCCATACTTGCTGCGGAAGGCATGGATGAAATAGGAGGCAGAGCGATAGCCAACCCTTTCAACAACATCCTCCAGCACAAGGCGGGTGCTGAGCAGCAGCTCCGATGCCCGGGAAAGCCGCTGGTTGACAACATAACGGTTGTAATTAACGTTTTTCACCTCGGAAAAGATTTTGGAAATATACGTCGGGCTGTGATAGGTGATGGCCGCAATCTGCGAAAGGGAAAGGTCATCGGCCAGGTGGGCATCCACATAGGCGCAAATCTGCCCAATCAGCTCCTCCTTCCGCTGGGAGGGTGAATTGGCGGCGCCGGAGAGGGATTTCAGCAGCAGGGCGAATTCCGTCTGTGTCTGCTTCCATCCGCTGTCGCTGAGCTGCAGCAGCGGAACATGGCTGAGGCTGTAGACGGACTGCGCATCGGGCCGGGCATCCACGGCAATGGAAAACAGCTTCAGCAGCTGGCGGTAAAGGGTAATCCGGCCCGTTGGGGTGTGGGGTGGAAGAATGCTGTGGCACAGGCTGGCCGCCTTTTCATATTCCCGGCATTCCAGGGCCGAGCGGATGGCGTGCAGCTCGCGGGAGCACATGGTTTCCGGCAGCAGCCCCTGTGCGCTTTGCAGCACCAGGGTGTCGTCCGAAACGCTCAGGTTCTGCTCCAGGGTCAGGAGCATGGCGCGGTAATGCCGGCTGACCTCCTGCCAGCTGCAGGCCATATGGTTCAGCACCAGGGTCACGGTGCCCATGGTTTTGCCAAAGGTCTGCTGCACCAGTTCCAGCAGGGAAAACACATGCTGCACATCCAGTGCACCCCGCTGGCTGGCCAGCTGGATAAACACCGCCACCCGCCGCTCGGCAACAGATACCATGCTGAACCGGTATATGGGCCAGAGGAATTTCTCCAGCACGTTATCCAGCGCGCAGAAGGAAAGGTCGCTCATCTGTCCATCGCCGCTGCTGTCCCCCATCTGTCCCACCAGCAGCAGCACGGGCTTGTCTGCCAGAAAGGGCAGACCCAGCTGAGAAAAGCGCCCGTTCTCCAGCCGGGATGCGGCAATATTCCCTTTCAGAACAGAGGTAAGAAAGTCCTTTTGAAGCAGCGGGCGAATCTTGCTCATGGTCTGGTCGGCCTGCATCAGCGCTTCCTGGGTGCGCATGTCGTCCTCCAGGGCCGCAATGGCCTTGCGCACAGCCCGCAGCACCACGGTTTCATCCTCCATTTTCAGCACATAGTCAATCACGTTGCCTGCGCGGATGGCCTGCTTGGCAAAATCAAGCTGGTTGTTGCCCGTCAGAAAAACGGTTTTCACCATGGGCCAGCGCTGGCGTATCTGCTCCTGCAGGGCAAAGCCGTCCATGGCAGGCATCATGATATCCGTCAGCAGAATGTCAATGCGCTGCTGGCTGAACTTCAGGGCGTTGGCGCCATTGTAGGCCGTCAGCACATTCCATCCGCTGTCCCCGTGCTCCTCCAGGTAGATGGAAATACCGTCGGCGCTGATGGGCTCATCATCCACCACAAGAATGTTAATCATTTTGCTTCCCCGCTTTCCTGGTCCTCAAGGTTCAGGCAAATGGAAACCTCAAAGTATTCGCCGGCCACGCTGTCCACCTCCACCCGGCTTTTGCCGGCGGAATGCATGTCAAGCCGCCTTGCTATGTTGATGATGCCGCTGTGCTCTGCCAGAACCTCCCCCCGGAGGATGGCAGAGCGGAGGGTTTCCAGGGCATCGGGCGCCATGCCGGCGCCGTTGTCCCGCACGGTCAGGCACAGTTCGCCGTCCTTCCGGCTGATTTTCACACAGACTTCCCCACCCTCCGGACGGTTGTGGATGCCGTGCTTGAACACGTTTTCCACCAGCGGCTGCAGCACAAAGGGCGGTACCTGCACATCCCTGATGCCGTCCGGCAAGGGGTCGATTTCCACGGTGATATGATCGCCAAAGCGGATCTTCTGTATCTCCAGATAGTCCAGCATGTGCCGGTATTCTTCCGCCAGGGTGATGGCTGTCTGATCCCCCTTATAGGTCAGGTATTTGAAGTAATTGGCCAGCAGCTTGGTCATCTGGGCGGAGGTTTCCTCGTTTCCCATCAGGATGGAATGCCGCAGAACATTGAAGCTGTTGTAAAGGAAGTGCGGTGCAATGTGCGCCTGAAGCTCCCGGTATTTGGCCTGCTCCAGGGCCTTTTCCTGCTGCACGCGCTGGGTCATCAGGTCGTTAATCTGCTCGATCATCTCATTAAACCGGTTGTAAACCATGGCAAACTCGTTGGGCGTGCCCGGCTGCACATTCAGGGAAACCCGCATATCACCCTGCTCCACCTGGCGGAAAACCTTTGTCAGCCGGGAGAAGGGACGGTTGATGGTGCGGGAAAGATAAAAGCACACCACCACGGCGACCAGCCCGGCCAGCACCAGCATGGCAATGGACAACCAGTTGAAGTTCTGCACCGGGGCCAGCAGGGTTTCCATGGGCACATAGCCCACCAGGTAGTGCTCGTTCAGGAAGCTCCTGTACATCAGCAGGTGATCCTCCGCCACAAACTGCCCGGCATCCGTGCCCAGGTCTTCAATCCGTTCCCTGGCGCTTGCCAAAAGCGGCGCATCCTCCGCAAAGGAAATGATATGCCCGTCATCAAGGAGCAGGGCATAGGCTTCCTGGTTCTGCCCGTTCAGGTGCTCCAGCAGCAGGTCATCGGAAAGGGTTACTTCCACAACATACTGGGGCTGTGCCCGGGTGGGCGCAGCGCTGCTGAAGATCCGCAGCGCCCCCTGCATGTATATAAAGGTGCGCCGGGTTTCCTTGTAGCATTCAATCCGCTCAAGCACATCCTCCGGCAATGTGTTTTCATAGTAATCCAGCAGGGAAACCATTTTCCCTGTCCGCGGCAGATACACGGCGATATTCACAATGTCATCACTCATCTGGGCCAGCTCCTGCAGGCCGGAGAACACGTTCGCCACATAAAGGCCCAGCTTGTAGGCCGAAAGCTCTATCTGATCATTGCCCAGCAGGACCTCATAGTCCTTCACCAGGTTGACCTTCATCCATGAATACACGCGGAAATGCAAGTCCTCATAGTCCTTCACCATATTGTCAAGCTGGGCAGCCAGGCGTTCCTCGCTCTGCTCCCGCAGGCGAACCTCGGCAATGTGGTTGCTCATCAGGCTCAGGGCAAAGAAAGGGATCAGCGCCAGAAAGAACAATACCAGCAGGCGGATATATATGGTTGTTGTATTGGTGCGCTTTTTCACCCTGTCAATCCTCCTTTGTGCAATGGCTTTTATTCCGTTTTTTCTCATTAAGAAAATGATAGTTGATTTTAAAACCGAAGTCAACGGAAGAACAAAACATTGCTATCCGCTGGGCAAAAAAATTGCACCTGCCAGCCACCCCGCGGCGCTCCTGTGCTTGCCAATCCTTGCTGTTTTCCTGCCAGATGCAACAAACATGCAAAAAACATTGATATTCATGCATAAAACATTGACTTTAACCGGTATTTGTGTATAATTACAAGCATCCCATTAATAAAAATTCAGGAGGGAACAAGCAATGAAGAAACTGACTGCAATCCTGCTGGCCATGGTTATGGTACTTTCGATGGTTTCCTGCGCCGCTGCCGATCAGCTCAGCAGCATCAAGGAAAAGGGTACGCTGGTGGTTGGTGCATCGGTGTCCTTCCCGCCCTATGAGTTCTATTACACCAACCCCGAAACCAACACCGAGGAATATGCCGGCTTTGACATGAGCCTGGCCAAGGGCATTGCCGACATGCTGGGCGTGGAGCTGGTGGTGGCCGACCAGAGCTTTGCCGGGCTGATCACCGCCCTGCGTGCCGGCGAAATTGATATGATTATCTCCGGCATGGCTATCCGGGAGGATCGCCTGGAGGTGGTGGACTTCTCCCTGCCCTACTACAGCGGCTCCCAGCTGATGATGATCCGCGCCGAGGATGCCGAAACCCTGAAAACCGTGGAGGACATGACCGGCAAGAAGGTGGGCGCGCAGATGGGCTCACTGCAGGCGGGCATCCTGGAGGAGCAGTTCGCCAATGCCGAGCCGCTGGTGATGGACCAGATTGCGCTGATGGTAATGGATCTCCAGCAGGGGAACCTGGACGGCCTGCTGCTCACCGACCTGGTGGCTAAAACCTACATGACGCTGAACCCTGGCCAGTTTGCCATCGCCCAGGTGCCCGTTGTGTACGACAGCTCCTCCGGCGTGGGCGTGGCGGTGGCCAAGGGCGACAACGAGGCCCTGCTGGCCCAGGTGAATGCCTACATCGAAACCGTTCTGGCCGATGGCACCTTTGATGCCTGGGTGGACACTGCCGTTGCACAGAATGCCACCCTGGTTCAGGCCGAAGAGTAACCGGCGCGGCAATATCCCCAAAGGGCGTGCAGGAGCTGCCTTCCCGCACGCCCTTTAGGCACGCTGCCGCAGCCTGCAAATGAAAGGGAACTGCGCATGATCAACTTTGCAAAGGTTTGGGATATTATCATCACCAAATATCCCGCATTTCTGGATGGCGTTGGCATCACCCTGGAGCTGGCCTTCTTCACGGTGCTGTTCGGCTCGCTGCTGGGGCTGATTGTTGCGGTGTTCCGCCACACGCACATTCTTCCGCTGCGCTGGCTGATGAATGCCTATGTGGCGTTCATCCGCGGCACTCCCCTGCTGGTGCAGGTACTGCTGATTGTCTACGGCCTGCCCCAGCTGGGCATCCGCCTGCCCAGGCTTACCCTGTGCATCATTGCCCTGGTGATCAACTCCGGCGCATACATGGCGGAGCTGATCCGCTCCGGCCTGCAATCGGTGGAGCGCGGCCAGGAGGAGGCCGCCCAGTCCCTGGGCATGAGCGCCTCCCAAACCATGCTGCACATCATCCTGCCCCAGGCCATCAAGGTCACCCTGCCTGCCATGGGCAACGAGTTTGTGGCCATCATCAAGGAAAGCTCCATCCTGTATGCGGTTGGCGTGTATGAACTGACCTATCAGTCCTACAAGCTGGCCTCTGTGAACTATTACTACATCGAAACCCTTATCGTTGCAGCGCTGATCTATTTTGTGCTCACCTATGCGGCAACAGGGCTGCTCAAGCTATTGGAGAGGAGGATGCGCCGTGGTGACAGACAGGGTGTTTGATTCCGGTTCCAGCCAGGAGGTGCTTTTGCAGATCCAGCATCTGAAAAAGAATTTCGGCAAGCTGGAGGTGCTGAAGGACATCAGCCTGAACATTCACAAGGGCGATGTGGTTGTGCTCATTGGCCCCAGCGGCAGCGGCAAATCCACCCTGCTGCGCTCCATCAACCTGCTGGAAAAGCCCACCGCAGGCGAGATTTTCTTTGAAGGGGAAAACGTGACCAAGGCCACCAAAAAGCAGCTGTACAAGCTGCGCGAGCGCATTGGCATGGTGTTTCAGCAGTTCAACCTGTTCCCCCACCTGAAGGTGAAGGACAACATCATTCTTTCCCCCATGAAGGTGAAGGGCACGGACAAGGCCGCAGCCGAGGAAACCTCCCGCCAGCTGCTGGAGCGCGTGGGCCTGCTGGACAAATGGAACGAATGGCCGGACAAGCTCTCCGGCGGGCAGAAGCAGCGCGTAGCCATTGTCCGCGCGCTGGCCATGAGCCCGGATGTGATGCTCTTTGACGAGCCCACCTCCGCCCTGGACCCGGAAATGGTGGGCGAAGTGCTGGACGTGATGAAACAGTTGGCCCAGGAGGGCATGACCATGGTGGTGGTTACCCACGAAATGCGCTTTGCCCGGGAGGTGGGCAGCTATGTGCTGTTCATGGATGACGGCGTGATTGTGGAGGCCGGTACCCCCCAGCAAGTGTTCGACCACCCCCAGGAGAAGCGCACCCAGGACTTCCTGCAGAAGGTGCTGTAAACCTACCAAAGTGCAAAAGGAATGAGTGGCTATGCTGACTGCACCCCTTGAAACCCTGAAGAACTATGTCAACCAGCCCAGCGGCTCCTTTGATGCTGAGGACGTGGCTGCCGTGGCCCGCATGATGGCGGAGGATTTCGCCTCCCTGGGCTTCAGCGTGAAAACCATCCCCGGGCACAGGTTCGGGCCTGTTCTCGATTGCAGCATCGGCACCGGCAGCCAGCAGCTGATGCTGATGGGCCACATGGACACCGTGTTCCCCCGCAGCGGTTATGTACCCTATCATGACAATGGCGACGGAACCGCCAAGGGCTCCGGCATCATAGACATGAAGGGCGGCGTGATGATCCTGCTCTACGCCCTGAAGGAAGCACTGCCCCGGATCGACCTGACCCGCTACACCCTGCGGGCCATCCTGAACCCGGATGAGGAGGTCGGCTCCCCCGAGAGCCACCAGATCATTCTCTCCACAGCCCGGCAGTCCTTCGCCGCCCTGAGCTTCGAGCCATGCGGCCCCGTTCCCCGGCTGACCTGTGCCCGCAAAGGCGTTACCAGCGTGCTGGTCAGCTGCAAGGGTGTCCCCGGTCACGCCGGCGCCCAATACAAGCAGTGCGCCAGCGCCATCCAGGCCCTGTGCGCACAGATCACCAAGCTCTACACCCTGCGGGACGATGCGCAGGACATTTCCTTCAACGCCGGCCTTATCACCGGCGGAACGGCAGAAAACGTTGTGGCTGCAGAGGCCTCCTGCAAGTGCGAATTCCGCTATTTTGATCAAGCCTGCCAGCAGCAGCTGACGGAGAAAATCACCACTCTTTGCGCCCAGGAGCCGGTTGCCGGCGTCACCACCAGCCTGACCTTTGGTGCCTCCCACCCCGCCTGCGACCTGAACCCCGCCAGCCAAGCCCTGCTTGACAAAGCCCAGGCCATCGCCGCCGCCCAGGGCCGCCCCATGCCCCATGAAAAAACCGGCGGTGCCGGCGATATTTCCATCGTCGCCCTGGCAGGCATCGGCGTGCTGGACGGCCTGGGCATGCCCGGCGAAAAGATGCACACGGCGGAGGAAACCGCCTTCCTGGGCCTGATCCCCCAGCAAATCGCCCTGGCCGCCCAGCTGATCACAGCCGTCTGCCCATGATATGCCGCCGGCAAAATTTCATCCCACCGCAAATGCCCCGTGCTTTCCGAAGCGAGCGCGGGGCATTTCCCTTGTCGCCCCTTGCCTGTGCGGGCCCTGATTGACAGCACCGGCGCACAATCCCTTGCGGCAGCAGCTTTCCGCCCCACATGTGCAAAAGAAAAGCACCAGCCCTGTATCGAAGGCTGGTGCTTTTGGAGCTGATACCCGGATTCGAACCGGGGACCTCATCCTTACCAAGGATGCGCTCTACCTACTGAGCTATATCAGCACGTTGCTTGAAGCAACATTGATACTATATCACATCCGCAGGAAAAATGCAAGGGGTATTTCACATTTTTTCTGATTTTTCTGTCTGAAGCAAAAACTCGTGACCTCATCAAAAAGCTGGAAGGTATGTGCAGCAAGCATGCGGCGAAAGAACTGAACCGTCAGGTCATCATTGCCAATCGAGTCAAGAGCATCAGCTCCAGCACAGCCCTGTTCCGCAATGTTGATGCCATTCACAGACAATGCCCAGGTCAGTTTCCAGTATTTCGACTTCGATTTGAAGAAGCAAAAGCACTACATGAAGAAGGGCGAAAGATATGTGGTCAGCCCCTGGGCCATGATCTACACTGACGACAATTACTACCTCTTGGCCTACACCGATGGCAAGTTCAAGCACTTCAGGGTGGATCACATGGACAGTACTGAAGCCATGGTCACAATGGTTGCTGATGTGGAAGTTGCTTCTCTTACAAGAGAAGGAGCTGAAGCCTTCGCTAAGCTGGACATGTCTGCCTACACAAAGTATACCTTCAGCATGTTCGGTGGAGAGACTGTTCCTGTCACCATGGTTTTCCAGAACCGCATGATGGGTGCTGTGATGGACAGATTTGGGCGGGATGTCGTGGTCGTGAAAGAGGATGAGAGACACTTTAGAGTGACCGTCTCCATCGCAGTGAGCAATCAATTCTATGGTTGGGTGTTTGGCTTTGGCAAGTCTGTCAGAATCATTGGCCCTGAAAGTGTCAAGGAGGGCATGAAAAAGGCCCTTGCGGACATTGAACAGCACCAGGTATTCTGCGCCTAACACAGAAACTCCTTGGACGGTCTTTCGGCCATTCAACATGAGCTGATAGTAATCGTTATCAAGCATGATGGCAGACAGGCTGGAAACTTCCTCGGAGATGGGCAGCGGCGTCAGATGTGCGTCTTCGCTGTGCAGCTTGAAATCGGGGCGACGGGAAAACAGTTCGATCATCGTGGGATAACCAGCAGTTGTCGGTTCCGTGAACCGATAAAAATGTGGGGCAGAATCCTTCTTCCAGCCACAGCGGTATCCACCGGCCTTTACATATGACCAGAACAACTGGCCAAACGCTGGGAACCGTTCTTCAAGGAGTACAATCATGTCCACATCCTTGGTTGCCCGGAATTCAAGTGCTGCGTCGGTCATCAGAATATCACAGGCAGTACCGCCGATAATCGTGTAGCAATCCTCGTACCCGGCAAAATGCTCACGGAATGATTCAAACCCGCTTACCATCTGTATCCCTC
>CAYMOM010000019.1:0-22707 GCA_964391995.1 uncultured Faecalibacterium sp. | reverse complement strand
CGGCTACAACGTGAACGCCTCCGGGCGAAGATGCGCCAGCACGGTGTTCATCATGCTGGTGTCGGGCCTGATCCTCTATCTGGTCTACGGCGTTGGCGCAAGGGATCTGGGCGAGCGCCTGGAGCGCCGGGAAAAGCGCCGCAAACGTTGGGAAAAGCTCACCGGCAAAGCGAAAAAGGAAATATCCGCATAACCCTCAAAACCGCTGTCCTCACCGGCAGCGGTTTTTTGAAAGCACGCACCTGTCCCAGCAGCACCCATTCCCCGCATACGCCGCACAAAATAGCGGGATTCTTAAGGGATGAAATCCCTTAAGCAGGAGTGCAGATAGCGGCGCCCTCTGCCGGGTTGACGGACACGCCTGGGTGTGGTAAAATACAGGGGTCAATTGCATAACGATGAAGGTACGGTTTGAAACGTTGTTAGCCGAGTAAACGCAAGAGGGAATCCGGTTCGAGTCCGGAACAACCGCCATTACTGTATTTGATCAGATGAAAGCGCGTGTACCATTGGGGCATTGCCCTGAGAAGGGCGCTTTTCCGCAGGAAACTGCGTCGTCATAAGTCAGGATACCTGCCGTGCCTTGGAAGGTTTAACACAGCTTGGTGTGAGGAGTGCAGCCGATCGTTCCCCTTCGTGCGGGTATTGGGTGCACTCTGTTTTTGTGTGCGCCGGCGGTCTGTTGCGCTCTCCAAACAGCTGTGCTGGGGGCGTTTTTTTGATGGGAGGTGTGCTGTGTGACCCCCGAGGAAAAGGTACAATGGGCCATCGGGCAGCTGAAAGGCCGCGCCCTGGAGCTGCGCCGCCTGCCGAAGAAGGACGACTTCGACCAGGCGACAAGGGCCCGCATCAAGGCTTTTCTTGGGCCATGGCCACGGGCCCTGGAAGCCGCCGGACTGAAGGAACCCCGTCCGCCAAAGAAAAGGAGCGATTTGAAATGAAAAAGTTCTTGTGCCTGCTGCTGGTTTTCCTGTTTGCTGCTGCCACCGCACTGGCCGTGGAGCCTGCCAATGTGTTTGTCACCATCACCGATGATACCGGCGCCATGGTGCTTTCCTGCCAGAGCGTAGCCGTCACCGATGCGGATGAGGACGGCGCGCTGACCATCAACGATGCGCTGCTGTGCGCCCACGCCGCCCACCACGAAAAGGGCGCCGAGGCCTACAAGGCCGAAAACAGCGAGTACGGCCTGTCCCTGACCCGGCTGTGGGACGTGGAGAACGGCGGCTCCTATGGCTACTATGTGAACGATGCTTCCGCCTGGAGCCTGCTGGACCCCGTGCAGGAAGGCGACCATGTGAAGGCCTTTGTGTATACCGACCTGACCGCCTGGTCTGACACCTACACCTTCTTCAACGCCCCCATGCTGACCGTGAAGGCAGGCGAAGCTGCCGAAATGACTCTGTCCGCTGCCGGCTTTGACGAGAGCTACGCCCCCATCACCCTGGCTGTGGAAGGTGCTGCCATCACCGTGAACGGCGAGGCAACTGAGCTGGTCACCGATGCGGAAGGCAAAGTTTCCCTGACCCTGGCCGAGGCCGGTGTGTACACCATCAGCGCCACCAGCGAAAGCATGACCATGGTGGCCCCGGTGTGCATCATTACTGTGGAGTAATCCATGAAAAAACTGCTGACCCTTCTGGTCTGCCTGTGCCTGCTGGTATCCTCTGCCCTGGCAGAGGATACCCAGGCGTGGATCAACGGCGAGCTGACCCGGAACGCCGGTGCGGGCAGCGAGTGGTACATCCTGGCCCTGAGCCAGACCGGCGAGTATGACTTTTCCGCCTACCGCGCCGCCCTGGAGAAGTATCTGGCGGAACACCAGGTGTCCTCCGCCACCAGCCGGCAGAAGTATGCCTTAGCGCTGCTGGCCACCGGCGACAGCACTGCCTTTGTGAATGCCGCCATGAAGGGCACCATCGGCCAGCAGGGTATCATGAGCTATGTGTTCGGGCTGCACCTGCTGAACAACGGCTGCACCAGCAGCACCCACACGGCAGGCAGCGTGGTGAGCCAGCTGCTCTCCATGCAGCTGGAGGACGGCGGCTGGGCCGTCAGCGGCAGCATTTCCGATGTGGATGTAACCGCCATGGTGCTGCAGGCACTTGCGCCCCACAGCGAGGACGCCCGGATAGCAGGTGCCATTGATGCTGCCCTGTCCCTATTGTCCCGGCGGCAGCTGGAGGATGGAGATTTCTCCAGCTACGGCATATCCAATGCGGAAAGCACCGCACAGGTTCTCATCGCCCTGTGCTGCCTGAACATTGACTGCACCCAGGACAGCCGCTTTATCAAAAACGGCTGCACGGTGCTGGATGGCCTGAACCGCTACCGCCTGGATGATGGCTACTGCCACACCCTGAACGGTGAATGGAACGCCACAGCCGCCGCCCAGGGTTATCTGGCCCAGGCGGCATGGCAGCACATGGAGCAGGGCAGCATTTTTCTGCTGAAAAAGCACACTGCTTCCCCGGGCTGGCAGGCCATCGCAGCCATCAGCATTGCCGGTGCAGCGCTGGCAGCCTGCCTGGTGCTGGCGCTGCTCCGCAAGCGCAGCTGGAAGAACTACGCCGCCGCAGTGCTGGCGGCTGCCCTGCTGATTGGCGGCGTGTTCAGCCTGGATATCCAGTCTGCCGGCAGCTATTACACCCCGGAAGAAACCGCCCGGGCGGACGTTATCGGCAGCGTGGCGCTGTCCATCCGCTGCGATACGGTGGCAGGCCTGGCGGCGCATATCCCTGCGGACGGCGTGCTGCTGGAGCAAACCACCCTTCCCCTGTGCCAGGGTGATACCGTGCTGGATGTTTTGACCCGTGCCGCCAAGGCCAGCGGGCTGCGGATGGATGTGTCCGGCAGCGGGTATGTGGCGGGGATCCAATACCTGTACGAGTTTGACCATGGCGACCTGTCCGGCTGGATGTACCAGGTCAACGGCGAGACAGCCAGCGTGGGCTGCAGCCAGTACCTTCTGCAGGATGGGGACGTGATCACCTGGCACTACACCCGCAGCATGGGCAGCGACCTGTAACAGAAAGGAGATCGCCATGCGCACCCTGGCAGACTGCAATCCCCTGTCCGCCGCCCTGTGCCTTTTGTGCCCGGCGGCGCTGGCCATGTTCAGCATGGATCCTTTGCTGCTGGCGCTGGCGCTGTGCGGCGGTCTGTTCACCTGCCTGATGGCGGGCATCCGCAGCGGCTACGGGTGGACGCTGCTGCTCTTCTGCTGCATGGCGCTGGCGAACCCGCTGACCTACCACAACGGGCAGACCGTGCTCTTTGTACTGAACGGCAATCCCATCACCCTGGAGGCCTGCCTGTACGGCCTATCTGCCGCCGGCATGGTGACCGGGGTGCTCATGTGGATGCGCGCCTTTTCCCGCATGATGACCAGCGACAGGCTCATGTACCTGCTGGGCGGCCTGTCCCCCCGGCTGGCGCTGCTTCTCTCCCTGACCCTGCGGTATATCCCCCTGTTCAGCCGGCAGGCCAGAAAGGTGAAGCAAAGCCAGCAAGCCCTGGGCCTGTACAAGGAGGACAACGTGGCGGACAGCTTTCGCGGCGGGCTGCGGATATTCTCGGTTATGGTCACCTGGGCGCTGGAAAACGGCATCATCACCGCCGACAGCATGACCGCCCGTGGCTATGGCCTGGGGCGGCGAACTCAGTTCTCCCTGTTCCGCTTCACCAGGGATGATGCTGCACTGCTTGCATGCACCCTGCTGCTTGCGGCGCTGACCCTTTGGGGCCTTTCCGGGCGGAGCATCAGCTACTACCCTGCATTCATCTTTCCGCGCCCTACACGCCGCAGCTGCATCGGCTATGCCGCTTACAGTCTGCTGGCGCTGCTGCCCATGATTCATGCAGGAAAGGAGGCACTCCTATGGCACTGCTCCAGGTTCAGGGCCTGACCTTCACCTATCCCCGGGCCAAGGCGCCGGCCCTTCAGGAAATCTCCTTTTCGGTGGAAAGCGGCGCATTTGTCGGCGTTTGCGGCGCCACCGGCAGCGGAAAATCCACCCTGCTGCGGCTTTTGAAGCGGGAGCTGGCACCCCTGGGCACCCAGACGGGGCGCATCCTGCTGGGCGGCGCACCCCTTGCAGACCTGCCCGGCAGGGAATCCGCCTTCTCCGTTGGCTATGTGATGCAGCGGCCCGAGCAGCAGCTGGTAACGGACAAAGTCTGGCACGAGCTGGCCTTTGGCCTGGAGAACATGGGCCTGCCCCAGCAGGAAATCGCCCGGCGGGTGGCGGAAATGGCCGCTTACTTCGGCATGGAGGACTGGTTTGACCAGCCCGTCAGCAGCCTTTCCGGCGGGCAGAAGCAGCTGCTGAACCTGGCTGCGGTGATGGTGATGCAGCCCCGGTTGCTGCTGCTGGACGAGCCAACCGCCCAGCTGGACCCCATTGCCGCAGCGGACTTCATCGCCACCCTCCGCCGGCTGAACCGGGACATGGGCCTGACCCTGATGGTCATCGAGCACCGGCTGGAGGACATTGTTCCCCTGTGCGATCAGCTGCTTGTGCTGGAAGGCGGACGCCTGCTGTGCCACGATACTCCCCGGAACGCCATCGCCAGCCTGGCGGAGAAGCCTGAGCTGCTGTTCGCCATGCCTGCCGCGTCCAGGCTGTATCATGCCTTAGGCGAAAGCGGCACCTGCCCCCTGAGCATCCGCGAAGGCCGCAGCCTGGTGGCCCGCTACGGCAACGGCACCCGGAGCCTGCCGCCTGCCGCGGCGCCTGCCCCGGGTGCACCGGCGCTGGAAATGAAGGATGTGTTCTTCCGCTATGAGAAAACCTCCCCGGATGTGCTCCGTGGCCTGACGCTGACGGTGCACCAGGGGGAGATTCTCTGCCTGCTGGGCGGCAACGGTTCCGGCAAAACCACCGCGCTCACCGTGGCAGCCGGGCTGAACGCACCCCACCACGGCAGCATCCGCCTTTTCGGCAAGCCGCTGCGCAGCTACCGCAACCAATCCCTGTACCGCAGTTGCCTGACCCTTCTGCCCCAGGACGTGCAGACGGTGTTCCTGCGCAACACCGTGGACGAGGAATTGAAGGATGCCCAGGCCGGCGTTGACCTTTTGCCCTTTGACCTTTCGCCCCTGATGGACATGCACCCCTATGACCTTTCCGGAGGCCAGCAGCAGCTGGTGGCCCTGGCCCGGGTGCTGGCAACGGAGCCGCGCATCCTGCTGCTGGACGAGCCTACCAAGGGCATTGACGCTGCCGCCAAACTGCGGCTGATTGGTATCCTTCATCAGCTGCGCAGCAAGGGTATGGCGCTTTTGATCGTCACCCACGATGTGGAGTTCGCCGCCCTGTGTGCCGACAGATGCGCCCTGTTCTTCCGCGGGGAAGTCATTTCCCAGGGTGATCCCCGCAGCTTCTTTGGCTCCAACAGTTTCTACACCACCGCTGCCAGCCGCATGACCCGGGAGCAGTACGATGGCGCCGTGACCCTGGCGGATGCCGCCGCCCTGTGCCAGCGCAACGGCAGAAAGGCGGAACCATGATTGTTATTCGCAATGCCCGCCTTCGCAACTGGCTGCGGTGGGCGATCCCCCTGGTGTGCATTCCCCTTTTGGTGGCCCTGGGCGCCACGGTGGTGGACGGCAAGCGCCATCTGCTGGTGTCCTTTGGTGTGGCCGCACTGGCGGCGGTGCTGTTTCTCACCGGGTTTGAGCGGAAGCTCACAGGCTCCCGGCGGCTGGTGCTGGTATCCTGCATGACCGCCCTGTGCGTGGCAGGCCGGTTCATTCCCTTCTTCAAGCCCGTCACGGCACTGACCATCATCACCGGCATGTATATCGGGGGTGAAAGCGGCTTCCTCACCGGGGCCATGGCGGCGCTTCTGTCCAACTTCTACTTTGGTCAGGGGCCGTGGACGCCCTTTCAGATGCTGGCTCTGGGCCTGCTGGGCCTGTGTTCCGGCTGGCTGGCCCAGCCGCTGAAAAAGCACCGCCCGCTGCTGCTTTTCTGGGGCGTTCTTGCCGGCATAACATATTCCATGCTGATGGACGTGTGGACGGTTTTGTGGTACGATGGCGGCTTCCGCCCGGCGCTGTACCTTTCCGCCATCGTCACCGCCCTGCCCTACACCGCCGTTTACAGTTTGTCCAACCTGCTTTTTCTCTGGTGCCTGGCCCGTCCCTTCGGGGAAAAGCTGGAGCGTGTGCGAATCAAATACGGAGTCTGACGCACTGTCCCGCCGTTTGCTTTTCGGCGGGATTGTGCTATAATAGGGGCATTGCAAGGAGGGTGAAGCATGGGACGCATTGTGGTGGTGGCGGAGAAGCCCAGCGTGGGCCGGGATATTGCCCGGGTGCTGGGCTGCCGCCAACAGGGCAAAGGCTGCCTGGTGGGCGAAAAGTACACCGTCACCTGGGCAGTTGGGCACCTGGTCACCCTGTGCGAGCCGGACGAGCTGGACGAAAAATACAAAAAGTGGAGCATGGCAACCCTGCCCATTCTGCCCGATAACATCCCCCTGAAGGTCATCCCCGCCACCCGGGACCAGTACCAGGTGGTGAAAAACCTCATCAATGCCACCGAAACCGACAGCGTCATCTGTGCCACCGATGCCGGGCGGGAGGGTGAACTGATTTTCCGCTACATCTATCAGAAAAGCGGCTGCCGCAAGCCCATATCCCGGCTGTGGATTTCCTCCATGACGGACGAAGCCATTGCCGAAGGCTTCCGCACCATTCAGCCGGGCGAACGCTACGCCGGCTTGTACCGCAGCGCCCAATGCCGCTCCCAGGCGGACTGGCTGGTGGGCATGAATGCCTCCCGGGCCTTTACCCTGAAGTATGACACCCTGCTCTCCGTAGGCCGTGTGCAAACGCCCACCCTGGCCATTCTGGTGAAGCGCCGCCAGGAGATTGAGCAGTTCAAGCCCGAGGAATACGCCACCCTGACCGCAGACTTTGGGGACTACAAGGGCATGTGGTTCGATGAAAAGCTGGAACCGGACACCCACCTGCCCAATGCGGAAACCGCCAAGACCATTGCCGCCCAGGTAAAGGGACAGACAGGCACGGTGCTTTCCGCCGAAACCGCTCGCAAGCGCGACCTGCCGCCCCAGCTGTACGACCTGACAAGCCTCCAGCGGGACGCCAACAAGCTGCTGGGCTTCACCGCCGAGAAGACCCTCAAGCTGGCCCAGAGCCTGTACGAAACCCGCAAGGCGCTGACCTATCCCCGTACCGACAGCCGCTATCTTCCCCCGGACATGGTTCCCCGGGTGGTGCAGACCATGAAGCTGCTGCCGGCGGCTTATCAGCCCCTGGTACCCCCTGCCCTGCCCGGCGGCAAGCTGCCCGTCAGCAAGCGCACGGTGGACGAAACCAAGGTCACCGACCACCATGCGCTGATCCCCACTGCCAAGCGGGTGGATCCCTCCGCCTTTACCGAGGACGAGCGCCAGCTGTACGACCTGGTGGCCCGGCGGATGCTGGCTGCCTTCTACCCGCCCTGCGAGTATGACGCCACCAAGGTCATCACCCAGGTGGGGGAACACCGCTTCCGCACCACAGGCCGGGTGATTCTCCAAAACGGCTGGCGGGACGTGGCGCCCCTGGCCAATCCGCCAAAAACCCGCAAGAAAAAGACAGACGCCGAGGAGGATGCTCCCCTGCCGCCGCTATCCGCCGGTGACAAGCGCACCGTGGCGGGTACCGCCATCAAGCAGGACGCCACCAAGCCGCCGCCCCAGCACAACGATGCATCGCTCCTTGCCGCTATGGAAAATGCCGGCCGGGAGCTGGAGGACGAGGAGCTGCAGCGGCAGATGAAGGGCAGCGGCATCGGCACCCCAGCCACAAGGGCCGCCATCATTGAGCGGCTGATGCAGGTAGGCTACGCCCAGCGCAAGGGAAAGACCATCCTGGCCACGGACAAGGGCGTGCAGCTGATTGCCATCATGCCCCAGGAGATTGCCTCACCGGAAATGACCGGCCGGTGGGAGCTGGCCCTGGACCGCATTACCGATGGCAAGCAGGATGCCGATAAGTTTATGGAAAGCATCCGCCGGTTTTCCGCCTTCCTGGTAACCTATGCCCGGAACAACCAGGCCGCCGTGACCTTCCCGGATGACGGGCGCCGCAAAAAGCGCCAGCAGAAGCTGACCGCCAGGGGCAGGGCCGTTGAAGGTGCCGTTTGCCCGGTGTGCGGGCAAGGCCAGGTACTGGAAAGCGCTCAAACTTTCTTCTGCTCCCGTTTGAGCGAGGGGTGCCACTTCACCCTGTGGAAGGACTGCCTGGCCCGTGGCGGCGGGCCGGAAATAACGGAAAAGCTGCTGCTCCTGCTGCTGCGCCAGCGCCAGCTGCGTGGCTCCACAGGCATCATCGTCATAGATCAGCAGCGCATTGCCTTCTATCCCGCCGGCAGCGATGCGCCCAGCATCAGCCGCAGCCTGATTTACCAGAAGTGACCTTGCTTTTCCATCATCAATGGGTTACAATTAAACAAAACATAGAAAGAAGGAATCCATCATGTCCGAAAAGCTCCGCAAGCGCAGCGACATTGCCGACAAGTACAAGTGGAACCTTTCCCACATTTTTCCCACCCTACAGGACTGGGAGGCCGCCTATGCCAAGGTCAAGGATAGCATTGCCGCCTTCGCCGCCTATGACGGCAAGGTGGCGGAAAATCCCCGCCAGGTGATCCGGGCCTATTTCGCCCTGGTGGAAGAGCTGACCCCCGTGATCGAGTACGCCTTCCTGAACAAGGAAACCGACAACGGCGATCCTGCCGCCCAGGCCATGAGCGACCGTTCCCGTGCCCTGGCGGTGCAGGCCGGCACTGCCGCAGCCTTCATGCAGCCCGAGCTGCTGGCCCTGGACGAAAGCATCCTGACCGACATGATGAACGACCCGGATATGGCGGATTACTCCGTTTTCCTGGGTGACCTCCTGCGGGACAAGGCCCACGCCCTGCCCAAGGAGCAGGAGCGCCTGCTGGCCATGATGGGCGAGGTGTCCGGTGCGCCCAACACCATTTTCTCCATGCTTACCGATGTGGACATGAAGTTCCCCACCATCACCCTGCCCGACGGCACCACCCAGGAGCTGACCGAGGGCAACTACTCCGCCTTCATCCACAGCGACAGCCGCGATGTTCGCCGCCAGGCCTTTGAGGGCATCATGGGCACCTATGGCAAGTTTGGCAACACCATTGCCGCCACCTATGCCGGCTCGGTGAAGAACGACACCTTCCAGGCCGCCGCAAGGAATTATTCCTCCGCCCTGGCCGCCAAGATGGAACCTTTGCAGATTCCCCAGGCGGTGTATGACAACCTGATTGCCGTCATTCACGAGTCCCTGCCCACGCTGAACGAATACCTGGAGCTGCGCAAAAAGGTGCTGGGCCTGGACGAATTGCACATGTACGACCTGTACTGCCCCATGGTGGCTGACTTCCACATGGATATGCCCTACGAGAAAGCCTTCGACCTGGTGCTGGAAGGCCTAAAGCCCATGGGCGAGGACTACATTGCCAAACTGATCGAGGCCCGGGACGGCGGCTGGATCGATGTGTTTCCCAGCGAGAACAAGTCCTCCGGCGCCTTCTCCGCCGGCGGCCTGGCCAAGGTGCACCCCTATGTGCTGCTGAACCACAACAACAACCTGGATTCCGCCTTCACCATCGCCCACGAGCTGGGACACTCCATGCACAGCTATTTCAGCAACATCACCCAGCCTGCGCCTAAGGCGGACTACAGCCTGTTTGTGGCGGAGGTTGCCTCCACCTGCAACGAGGCGGTGATGATGCGCCACCTGCTTTCCACCCTGACGGACAGAAAGGCCCAGGCCTACCTGCTGAACCACTTCCTGGAGCAGTTCCGCACCACTTGCTTCCGCCAGACCATGTTTGCCGAGTTTGAGCGCATCAGCCACGACATGGCTGCCAAGGGCCAGCCCCTGACCAAGGACTCCCTGTCCAAGGCGTATTACGAGCTGAACCAGCAGTACTACGGCAGCGCCTGCCATGTGGATGAGGTCATCGCCAACGAGTGGATGCGCATCCCCCACTTCTACCGCTCCTTCTATGTGTATGTGTACGCCACCGGCCTGTGCGCCGCCGTCAGCCTGAGCGAGCGTATCCTCACCGAGGGGGAAAGCGCCGTGAAGGACTACCGCAAGTTCCTTTCCGCCGGCAGCAGCGTGCCGCCCATTGAGGCCCTGAAGCTGGCCGGCATCGACATGTCCAGCCCCGAACCCCTGCGCAAGGCCATGGGTGTCTTCAAGGATACGCTGGAGAAGTTCAAGGCTGTGCTGTAACCCACCCGTCCACGGAAAGGAGCCATGTCCATGCTAAAGAAGTTCACCCGGGCCGAGCGCGGCTGGATTATGTACGATTGGGCCAATTCCGCCTTCTCCGCCATCATCGCCGCCATCATCCTGCCTAATTTCTACTCCACCATCACCAGCGGCAACGCCCTGGCAGGCCAGTGGTGGGGGTATGCCACCAGCATCGCCACGCTGATCTGCGCCGTGTGCGCGCCCTTCTTCGGCACCCTGGGGGATTACCGGGGCTACAAGAAAAAGCTGTTCACCGTGTTTGCCCTGATGGGCATGGCAGCCACCGCCGCCCTGACCTTTACCGCCAACTGGAAAATCATGCTGGTGCTCTACATTCTTGGCACCATCGGCTTCAACGCTTCCTGCGTGTTTTACGATGGCTTCCTGCCGGATGTAACCACTGCCGACCGCATGGACATGGTTTCCACCTACGGCTATGGCCTGGGGTACATTGGCGGCAGCACCATTCCGCTGCTGATGGGCCTGGTGCTGATCCTCTTTGGCGAGTCCTTCGGCATCCCGAACCAGTTGGCCTGCCAGCTCTCCTTCATGATCACCGCCGTATGGTGGCTGGTGTTCACCATCCCCATGTGGAAAAACGTGCAGCAAACCCACAGCGTGGAGCCGGAAGGCCACATCGTTCGTCAAACCATGAAGCGCATGGGCAGCGTTGTCAGGCGCATTGGCAAAAGCAAAGGGCTGCTGCTGTTCCTGCTGGCGTACTTCTTCTACATCGATGGGGTGGGCACCATTATCCACATGGCCACCATTTTCGGCCAGAACATGGGCCTTGCCAGCAATGACCTGATCATCGTCCTGCTGGTGGTGCAGATCGTGGCCTTCCCCTGCGCCATTGCCTATGGCAAGCTGGCGAAGAAATACAGCGTCCGCAGCATGATCCTCTTCGGCATTGTCACCTACATGCTGGTATGCCTGGTGGCCCTGCTGCTGGAACCGCTGCGGCAGATCAGCACCACGGCGCTGCTGGGCGGATTTATCCTGCTGGCGGTGCTGGTGGGCACGGCCCAGGGCGGCATACAGGCCCTGAGCCGCAGCTACTTTGGCAAACTGATTCCTGCCGAGTCCGCCAACGAGTTCTTTGGCTTCTTCGACATCTTCGGCAAGTTCTCCGCGGTGGTCGGGCCGGCGCTGTTCTCCCTGGTGTGGGGCGCCACCCAGCAGGTGTACCTGGGCATTGTGCCTGTGCTGCTGATGTTCGTCGTGGGCCTGGTGCTGTTCCTGTGCGTGCCCAGGGACATGCAGAAGGTAAGCGAAAACTAAACGCATATTCGATTACCGAATGTGTTGATTTTCTTCCGTTTGTGTTGTATAATGGTGCTGTCGAATTCGATGGCACCATCATTTTGATTGGAGGAATATCCGATGTTCATGGAAGAACGCCTGCAGCAGATTGCATCGGCCCTGAAGGAGAAAGGCACCATTACCATTGCTGAAATTGCTGAAACTTACGGCATTTCGGCTGAATCTGCCCGGCGTGACCTGCGCAGCCTGGAGAAGGCCGGCCTGTGCCAGCGCACCCACGGCGGCGCCATTCTGCCGCGGCAAGCTGCCCAGTGCCCGCCCCCGGACAGGGAGCTGGCACTCATGCCCGTTTATGACAACTATCGCGCCATCGCCCAGGCGGCGGTGGACATGATTCACCCCGGGGACAGCGTTTACCTGCCCGGCGGTTCCTTTGGGTATATCATGGCCGGCCTGCTGCCCGAAAGCCTTTCCTGCACGGTGGTAATCAACCATGTGGACACCGCCAAGCTTCTGCGCACCCGCCCTGACCTGACCGTGTACCTGGCAGGCGGCAAAATGCGCCCCAACGGCTCCACGGTGGACAGTCTGGCCACCGCCTTTGTGTCCGGCCTGCATTTCGATCTGGCTTTTCTCACCGGCGGCGGGCTGACGGCAGACTTCGGCCTGTCCAACGGCACAGACGAAACCGCAGCCTTCCAGCGGGCCGTGCTGGGCAACAGCCGCAGGAAGATTCTGCTGCTGCCGGGCAGGAAAATTGGCTTCAATGCCTTTGTGAAGGTGTGTGATGCCGCCGCCTTTGACGGGCTTATCACCGATGGAGAAGCCTGCCCGGAGCAGCTTTCCGCCCTGGAGGAAGCCGGGCTGCCCGTCACCCTGGCGGAGGCGCCCCATGACCCGTGAAATGCGCCTGCGCCTGCTGATTCTGCAGCGCTACCCCAGCCTGCGCCAATTCGCCCTGGCAGCCGGCGTGCCCTACAGCACGCTGCTGACCCTGCTCTCCCGGGGTGTGGGCGGCGCTTCCTTCGATGTGGTGATGCTGATCTGCCGCCAGCTGAACCTTGACCCGCGCCAAGTATAGCCGGATAATCCGCTGCCCATGGGCACATCCTAGTCCAAAGCATTTGTTGAAGGGATGTGCCCATGGTGCAGCTTTTTGTTGTTTTGATTCTCCTGCTTTTCATTGGCCTGCTGGTTGTTTTCAGCCTGCGTGCCCGCCGGCCCGCGCCCCCCCTGCCCCAGCCGGCGCCGCTGCCTGCATCCCAGCTGATGGCTCACCTGCAGGTGATTGCCGCCACCCTGCCTAGCTCCCGGCGGCGCCGTTTGCCCAGACGCCTGCCCATCTGGCAGCTGAACAGCCTGCTCCGCCAGAAGAGCACGCTGCCGGCCCTTGCCTTCCTGCGGGACAGCGGACGGGAGCTGCTGATGGTGCTGCTTTCCCTGCGGCAAAGGCTGCGCAGGGCGCCTGCCGGCCTGCCGCGGCTGATGGGCCTGTGCCAGCGATATTGGCTGCTGGGCGGCGCTGCCGATGCGGATGCTCTGCTGGCTGCCCTGGGGGAAATTCAGCCTGCCGCCGGGCTGACCCTGCAGGAGCGTCTGCATTTCCCCCTGTGCCTGGCAGTTGCCCTGTGCCGCCAGCTGGAGGCCGTGCTGGTGCACCTGCGCCTGAGCCTGGGCGAATACCGCCGGGGTCAGCGGCTGGCCCATCGGCTGCGGCGGGCAAGAAAACCCATGCAGCTGCTGGCCCGGCACCCCCTGACCACTACGGAAACCCATGCCCTTTTGACCCGCCTGTCCGCCCTGCAGGAGGATTCCCTGCTGGCATCCATCCAGGAAAGGCTGTCCCAGCAGCACACCAGCTCCCAGCAGGTGACCGAGGCTTTCACCAGCCGGCAAACCCTGCTGGCGGATCATCTCCGCCGCCTTTCGGCCTGCCTGCGCGCCCTGGAAGTCCTGGACTGGCCTGCCCTGCTGGAGCCGCAGGACCCCCTGCACCGGCTGCTGGAGAAGGACCCCACGGGCACCTATCCCGCCATGGACGCCCCCAGCCGCAGCCTGTACCGTCAGCGTGCCGCCCAGCTGGCGCGGCTTTTCCATGTGGAGGAACAGCACCTGGTGCAGCAAACCCTGGCCCTTTGCCGCCAGGCTGACCCGGACGGCCTGCGGGATCATGTGGGCTGGTATCTGCTGGAAAACGAGGGCATCCGCGCCCTCCGCAAAAGGCTGCACACCCGGCACGGGCTTCTCCGCCTGTTTGTGATCCAGGCCGAACCCGGGCTGTACCGGGCCGGCCTGAGCGCCGCCGCACTGGCAGGCGGCCTGTGCTTTCTCCACGCCCGGCATCCCCTGTGGGCACTGCCGTTTTTCCTGGGCGTATGGAGCTGCCTGACCCACGCCCTGGCGGATGCCCTGCGCCGCCTGCATCCGCCTGCACCCCTGCCCCGCATGTCCATCACCCACCTGGAGGAAAACGCCCGGGTGCTGCTGGTTCTGCCTGCCGTGCTCCGGAACGGCACTCAGGCCGTGCAGGCTGTCCGCCGGCTGCTGCTGGCCCGGAAGGCCTTTACCCATGGCCCGGTGGACTGCCTGCTGCTGGCGGATTATGAGGACTGTATCACCCAGGTCAGCAGCGGGGATGAGAGCATTGTAACCGCCGCCCGCATGGCTGCAACCGCCGCGGATGGCGATGGCGGGCGCTTCCTTTACCTGCAGCGCCGCCGCAGCTGGGATGCAGGCCAGCACGCCTACACAGGCCGGCAGCGCCGCCAGGGTGCCCTGGAAAGCCTGAACCGGCTGATCGTCCAGGGTGAATGCAGCGATGCCTTCGATGCTGCCAGCCTTCCGCCCAGCGCCTTTCACCGCCGCTATGCCTATGTGCTGGCCCTGGATGCCCGCAGCATTCCCACCCCCGGCAGCCTGCTGCCGCTGCTGGGCGCGCTGACCCATCCCCTGAACCAGCGCCGCCACACCGCCCAGGGCCTGCGCGGCTGCAGCATGCTGCTGCCCGGCGCAGCGGTGGACGCAGCCGGCATCCGCAGTCCCATTGGCCTGTGGGCCCAGCCGGAGCCCGGGTGCTGCCTTTACAGGCCTGATGCCCTCTGGGAATCCACCGAGGGCTGGCTGACGCCCGGCGCATCCCTGTGCCACCGCTGGCTGGAGGGCGCGCTGTCCGGCTGCGCCACGGATCACGCCACCCTTTTCTTCACCCAGCCGCCTGTCACGCTGGATGGCTGGCTGGCCCGGCTCCACAGGCACACCAGGGGGGATTGGCAGTTGCTTCCCTGGCTGCTGCCCCATGTGCAAACCCCCGATGGCCTGCGGCGGAATCCCCTTTCCTCCGCTAGCAAATATCAGCTGCGCCAACGCCTGCGCCGCAGCCTTGTGCCCCTGTGCCGCCTGCTGCTTTTCCTCTACGGGGTGCTCTGCCGCAGCCTGCCCCTGACCCTGCTGGCGCTGCTGGCGCCGGTGCAGACGCCTGCCAGGCTGGTGGAACTTCCCCTGCAGGCCGCCGTTCAGGGGGATGCCATCCTCCGTGCCCTGTGGCGCAGCTTCGTTACCCACAGAGGCCTGCTGGACAGGCAGCCGGTCTTTGCGTCCGCCGGCCTTTCTGTTTGGGAAAACTGGAGCCAGTGCCTGGCCGCCATCACCCTGGGCACAGCTGCCCTGGCCCTTCAGCCGGTGTTCCTCCCCGGGGTGGCACTGGCGCTGGCCTTCGTATGCTTCCCCCTGGTTCATCCCTGGCTGGATGCGCCCCTTTCTTCCCCCATGCCTGCCAAACGCATGGAGCTTCCCCTGCTGGAGATCGCCCAGGCCACCTGGCACTTTTTCGAGGAAACCGTCACCGGAGCCACCCATCACCTGCCGCCCGGCAGCCTGCAGCAAAAACCCTGGCGCGGCACGGCAAAAACCACCACCCCAGGGGACATGGGCCTGTATCTGCTCTCCTGCCTGGCTGCGGAGGAACTGGGGCTGATGGACGCCAAGACCCTGTGCAGCCGGGTTTCCTCCACCATGGATACCCTGTGCCGCCTGCCCCTGTGGCATGGCCTGCCCTATCAGACCTATGTTCTGGACACCCTGGCCCCCGTTCAGCCGGCCTTTGTGGACAGCCAGGACTGCGGCCTGCTGTGCGCCTGCCTGACCACCCTGGCCCAGGGCCTGCGCAGCCTGCTGCCCCAAATGCCGGAAACCTTTGCCGGCCTGCCTGCCCAGGTGGATGCCTTTGCCGCCGGGATGGAGCTTTCCCGCCTGTATGACAGCCAGGCGCAGCTTTTCTCCACCGGCTTTGATGCCGCGAAGGGCGCCCTCAGCCCACAGCACCACAGCCTGTATGCCAGCCAGGCGCTGCTTTTGAGCTTTGTGGCTGTCATGCGGCGGGAGGTTCCCCCGGCGCACCTGTCCAGGCTGAACCGCATCCTTGTGCGTCTGGTCCGGGACACGCCCTATGTCAGCCCCCATGGCACCGCCAGCGATTACCTGCTGCCCGTGCTGCTCTTGCCCGCAGCGCCCTATACCATGATGGCCCGCACCCTCCGGGCCGTGATCCGCGCCCAGCGCAGGCACGGTGCCGAGGGTATGTTTGGCCTGTCCGAAAGCGGCTGCTGGGCCTTTGACCCACAGCTGAACTACCAGCGCCGCACCTTTGGCCTGAAGGAGCTGGCCCTGGGGCCTTGCAGCACCCGCAGGGTCATCGCGCCCTATGCCGCCGCCCTGTGCCTGCCCTTTGCGCCCCAGGCAGCCTTTGAAAGCCTGATGCGCCTGCGCAGCCGCGGTATGCTGACCCGGTACGGGTACTGCGAAAGCCTGGACATGGATCCGGCGCACCTGCCCCAGGGCACGGAGGAAGCGCCCGTGCAGGTCTACGCTACCGGCCACCAGGGCATGCTGCTGTGCGCCCTGTGCAATGCACTGACGGGCAATGCGCTGGTGCAGCACTTCACCGCCGTGCCCGCTGCCGCAGCCGCCGCACCCCTTTTGCACCAGCGCCGCCACCCGGCCGTCGTGCTGCCAGCCAGGCTCACTCACCCGGAAGGCCTCGCGCCCCGGGAGGCACCCTTCCGCCGCAGTGCCGCACCCCTGTGCGCACCGTTGGATGCTCACCTGATCGGCAGCCCGGAGGCCATGCTGCTCATGAGCGCCCAGGGCCTGGGATGCATGCGCTCCCGGGGTGTGCCGCTGACCCGCTTCACCGGCGACCCCACCCGGGTGGAGGGTGTGCAGTTCTACCTGCGCGCCGGCACGGAGGTCTTTCGCCTAACCGACCCGGCGCTTCCCGGGGATACCCTTTTTGCCGAGGGGGAGATGCGGTTCATCCGCACCTGCGGCCCGGTGCAGGCCACCCTGACCGCCCTGACCGACCCGGTGCAGGGTACCTTTCTCCATATGATCGAGCTGGAAAACCTTTCGGGCCGGGAGCATCATGTGGATATTGCCAGCTGCCTGGCGCCCGACCTGCAGGCCTCCAGCCTGGTCACTGCCCGGCCGGAGGATCGGGTGCTGACTGCCACCCGGCAGACCCCCGGTCAGTCTGCTATGACCCTGTGCCACGCGCTCTCCACCCACGCGCCGCTGCTGGGCCTGGCAGCGGAAACCGACAGGACTGCCTTTCAGGGCCGGAACCGCACCCTGCACCATCCTGCCGCCATGGATGCACCCCTGGCTGATGGCGGCCTGGGCGTATTTGCTGCGCCCTGCCTTTCCTTCCGGGCCAGGCTGCGCCTGGGTGCCAAGGGCCGGGCGGCGGCGGTGTTTGTCACCCGGCTCATGGGCCAGGGGGAAGCTTTCTCCCTGGAGGCCCTGGCGCCGCGGCTGTCGGACGTAGGCAGCCTGCTGGCTCTTTCCCGGCTGCTGGCCCGCACCATGACGGATGCGCTGGGCCTTTCCCAGAGCAAGGCAGCGGAGCTTTCCCGGCTGTTTGGCCCGCTGCTGTGGGGTGATCAGCCCCGGCAGGGTGCCATCGGCCCGCTGGAGCTGTCCGCCGCCTGCCTTGACCGGCTGGGCCTTGACCCGGCGCTGCCCATTCTGACCGTGATGGCCCACTCCGCCGGCTGCGGCGCCCTGGTGCAGGATGCCGGCGATGCTGCGGAATGGCTGGCGCTGATGGGTCAGGAGATCACCCTGTGCGTTCTGTGCCAGGGGAACCAGGCCGCCCAGGCCCGGGACAGGGCGCAGGCCACCCTGCGGAGCCGCCGGGGTGCGGTGCTCCTGTGCGCCCAGCTGGAGCCAGGCGCCCGCGAAGCCATTGAGGCCGCTTCCCGTTTCATCCTCTACGAGGATGCCGGCACCGTGGCGCAGCAGGTGGAAGCCCAGGCCCAGTCCGTGCCCGCCAGCCATGCCTGCAGCAATCCGGAAGCACCCTCCCTGCCTGCCGAGGCGCTGCGCTTTTCCACCGGCTGCGCCGGCCTCCAGCCGGAAACCGGGGACTGGGTGCTCCGCCTGGAACAGGGCGCTGCAGCACCCGCACCCTGGCGCTGCCTGCTGGCGGAGGAGCAGGCCTCCTGCCTGTGCCTGGAAAGCGGCCTGAGTGCTGCCTTTGCCGGCTGCAGCTTGACCCAGGCCGAGGATGACCCGGTGTGCACCATGCCGGCGGAATGCGTTTACCTTTCCGGCGATATGGGCATTTTCACCCCCACGCCGCTGCCCCTGGGCCAAGGGCTGAGCACCCGGGTGCAGCTTTCCCCCGGTGCTGCCTGCTGGCACAGCCTGGGCCACGGGCTGGACATGACCCTCACCGCCTCCATCCTGCCCGAAACCGCCTTTGCCTGCCGCTGCCTGCGGCTGAAAAACATGGCCCAGGCCGAAATATGCCTGACGCTGACCATCGCCGCCCGCTTCGCCATGGGGGATGCATCCTTTGCCAGCCTGACACCCATGGATGGCTGCGTGGCGGCCACCGCCCCCGGGGTAAAGGTTCAGGGGTGCCTGGCTCTGGTGGAGGGTGACTGCCAGGCCCGATGCGTAAGCCCGCTGGCCTTTCACGGCTTCGGCCAGGTGCCCGACCTGAACGCCCCGGAGGACGAGGCCGGCACCCTGGCCCTGCTGAGCCTTCCCCTTCGCCTGCCCGCCGGCGGAAGCCAGGCCGTTAGCTGGCTGCTGGGCGCCTGCCGGCAAATGGATGACCTGGAGCTGCTGCTGGCCCGCCTGCGGGAAACGGGTACCTCCGTTATTTTCCGGGAAGCCCGAAGGCTGTGGGCCGACAGGCTGAACCGGCTGACCATCCGCACCCCGGAGGAGGACATTGACCTGATGATGAACCGGCTGCTGCCCTGGCAGGCGCTCACCCTGCCGCCCAGGGGCAGCACCATGGACGCCGGGCACCTGCTCCAGTGCATACCCGCCCTGCTGCACACCCAGCCGGCACAGGCCCGCGCCCTGCTGCTGGCCTGCGCCCGGCACCAGTGCACCGAAGGCGACATGCAGCGCTGGTGGCACCACGAGCAGACGGGCCTGCGTGCCCGCAGCGGGGATCCCCGGCTGCTTCTGCCGCTGATGACCGGCTGGTACGTCCGCCGCACCGGGGATGCCGCCGTGCTGGATGCTTCCATCCCCTGGCTGCTGGGGGAGGATGTTCCTGCCGGACAGGAAAGCCTGTGCCACACACCGCCCTCCACCAGCCAGCAGGACAGCCTGCGCACCCATTGCCTGCGGGCGCTGACCTCCCTGCCCCTGGGGACGCACGGTCTGCCCCTGACCCCGCAGGGGGAAAGCGTTGCCCAGGGGCTGGCGCTTGCCCTAGCGGTGCACCTGTTTGCACCCTGTGCCCCGGAGGCCCGCAGCAACCTGGAGGATACCCGCATGCAGGCCTTGCAGGCCATTGAGCAGCTGGGCTGGGCCGGCAGCTGGTATGCCGGAACGCTTTTCCAGGAGGATACCCCCATCAGCATCCCGTGCCAGGGCCTGGCGGCGGAAGTTCTTGGCTGCACCGAGCGCACGGCAGAGGCCCTGGGCCACGCCCTGCAGCAGGCATCCGCACCGGAGGACGCTGCACCGCTGCTGCCTGCCCTTTGCGCCATGGGCTGGTGCCAGCAGGCATGGGCGCTGGTGCAGGCCCTGAACCCCGTCCGCCGCAGCCCGGGGAACATGCAAACCCATCAGGCTGCCCGGCTGTATACCACGGTGCTGGAAAGGCTGCTGGGCTTTGAACGGCGCGGCAATCAGGTGCGCCTGCGGCCCATGGTGCCGCCCGGATGGGACAGTTTCACCCTCACGCTGCAGTGGGGCGCCTCCACCTGGCACTTTCATGCCGGGCAGGATGAGCCGCTGCTCACCTGTGACGGGGAGCATGTAACCGCCGGCTGGGTCACCCTGGCAGACGATGGCCGCATTCATCAGGTTCGCACACCTTTACGCCGGGGCAGCTGACGTGGTATAATGCCTGTATCGACACAGGAGGTTGATTCCATGAAGCGCATCGGCATCATAACCTTTTTGCATAATGATAACTACGGCTCCACCCTGCAGGCCTGGGCGCTGCAGAAGGCCGTGAAGGAGCTGGGCTACCAGGCGGAGCATATCGACTATCGTCCCTGCCAGGCGGAAAAGCTGCTGAACCTTCTGCGCAGCGGCAATTCCCCCAAACTGATTCTGGAAGGTCTTCAAAAACGGGCCGTCAAGGCCGGCAATGCCGGTGCCCGCAGCAAAAGCGCCAGCTTTGCGCCCTTTTACAGCCAGCAGATGTCCCTGTCCCCCGTATGCGCCACCCATGCCGCCCTGAAGCGCCAGGCCGCCCAATATGACCTGCTGCTTTCCGGCAGCGATCAGATCTGGTCCCCTGTGTGGCTGAACCCGGCGTACTTTCTGGATTTTGCCGGCCGCAAACCCCGCGTTGCCTATGCAGCCAGCCTGGGCGTGAGCCAAATGCCCGGCAAACGAAAAGCCCGGCGCATGGCCGGACTGATTCGTTCCTATTCATCTGTTTCCGTGCGTGAACGGGAAGGCGCCAAGCTGCTGGAGCCGCTGCTGGGCCGTCCGGTGGATGTGATGCCCGACCCGGTGTGCCTGCAAGCCCGCGAAACCTGGCAGGCGCTGGCGGAACATCCCCGCCAGCAGGAGCCTTACCTGCTGTGCTACTTCATCGGCGATGATCCATCCTACTGGGAACGCGTGGAACGCTGCGCCAGCGAAACCGGGCTGCAGGTCCGGGTGATTCCCGTTACGGAGCAGGCCTATCGCCAGCCCTATCAGCTGGCAGATGGTCTTTCCCCCCAGGCCTGGCTGGGCTGGCTGGACGAAGCCGCTTACATTTGCACCGATTCCTTTCACGGGGCGGTATTTGCCAGCATTCTGCAACGGCCCTTCACGGTGTTCCGCCGCTACCGGGAGGATGACCCGGAATCCAAGAACAGCCGCATCGACAACCTGATGCGGGAGCTGGGCCTGGATGCTGACCATGATGAAATTCCCTGGGCGCAGGTCAGCGCAAGGCTTTCCGCCATGCGCCAGCGGGGCATGGACTGGCTGAAAACCAGCCTGGCCCAGGCCCTGGACGGCCCCACATCCACCCTTACCCCAGCAAAGCGCTGATTTCCGGCGGCAAGGGAGCCGTCAGGCGCAGCTTTTCCCCTGTGATGGGATGCACCAGCGCCACCTCAGCCGAGTGCAGGGCAAACCGGCCCGGCAGCTGGGGCAGCTCCGTGCCATACAGAAAATCGCCGCACACAGGCCAGCCCATGTGGCTCATGTGCACGCGGATTTGATGGGTGCGCCCGGTTTCCAGCCGCAGGCGCACCAAAGCCCGCTGTCCCCGCACCCTTTCCACCTGATAATGGGTCACCGATGGCTTGCCCTCCGGGCACACATGGCGGCGGATGCTGGCTGCATCCACCTTGGCAATGGGTGCGTCAATCGTCCCCCGCGCCGGCTCCGGCACGCCCTCCACCACCGCCAAGTATATGCGCTGAAAGTCCCGGGTGTGCAAAAGCTGCTGCAGCCTGTGCTGGGCATGGGGCGTTTTAGCCACCGCCATCAGGCCGCTGGTGCCCTTGTCCAGCCGGTTCACAGGCCGGTAGATGAAATCCTCCGGGCAGCCAAGGTACGCAAACACCGCGTTCTCCAGGGAATCATCCGGATGCCCGGCGCTGGACTGGCTGGCCAGGGGCGCAGGCTTGTTAATCACCAGCAGATGCTCATCCTCATAGGCGATGTCCAGCGGCAGCGCATACCCGCGCAGCCGGTACCGGGGCTTTTCCTCCGGCCACACCATGCTGACCACCTGGCCTGCCCGCAGCACCGCATTCACCGGCGTGGGCACACCATCCACACGGATGCGCCCATCCCACTTGGCGGACTTCATGGCGGAATAGCTGACCCCCATGTCCCGGCGGAGCACATCCCGCAATTTACACCCATCCGTTTTCACCACAAACTCCATCTCGCTCACCCTACCTCAGTATACCCGTCACCCATTCCGCCGTCAAGCTGCACCCCGCAAGACCGGCAACAAGCCGCTTTCACAAAAATGGGATTCTTAAGGGATGAAATCCCTTAAGCGGGATTCTTAAGGGCAGCGCCCTTAAGCGGGATTGTCAAGGGCAGCGCCCTTGACCGGCGCCTCTGTTAGGGGGTTGCTTTTTTTGGCGGTTCGGGGTAAAATGGCTGTGATTTATTTTGTCATCATGGTTCCCATTGCAACGAACGAGGAGGTTATCAGGGAATGAGCTACATCATCATGACGGACAGCGACAGCGATCTGCCCTTCGCCCTGCAGCAGGAAATGAACATGCCCGTGGTCAAAATGCCCTACACCCTGGAGGGCCAGGAATACCTGGACGACCTGGGCCAGACCATGGACTACAAAACCTACTACGACAAGATGCGCGCCGGTGCGCATCCCACCACCTCGGCCCTGAACGAGTATGTGTACCTGGAGTACTTCGAGCCGATCCTCAAGGAGCAGGACCTGCTGTTCATCGCCTTCTCCAGCAAGCTCAGCGCCACCATCAACGCCATTTACGCCGCCCGGGAGCAGCTGCTGGAAAAATACCCGGAGCGCAAGTTCATCGTGGTGGACACTCTGTCCATTTCCGGGCCCCAGACGCTTTTGATCATCAAGGCCCACGAAATGTACAAGGCCGGCGCTTCCATGGAGGAGGTTGCCGCCTGGCTGGAGGAGAACAAATGCCGTGCCCAGGCCTGGTTTACCGTGG
>CAYMOM010000018.1:0-23822 GCA_964391995.1 uncultured Faecalibacterium sp. | reverse complement strand
ACAGTGACGGAGCGCAAATCCTCGAAAAAGTGGCTTTGCCACTTTTTCGACACCCAGCGAGCCTCTGCAGGTGCGGAGGCTCGCTTTATTATTCTACCCAGTAAACGTAGTTGTCCTTCCGGGGCTTGGGGGCAGGCTCGGGGCCGTCGGCATAGCCAAGGATGCAGTGGCCAATGCCCACGTAGTCGCCTTCGATGCCCAGGTCGTGCAGGATGGCTTTGCCTTCCTCAGAGGCGAATTCCTCCTGGGCCCGGTGGATCCAGCAGCTGCTGATCCCCTGGGCGTGGGCGGCAAGCATCAGGTTGCCCATGACTAGGCTGCCATCGTGCAGGTAGGTGGGACAGGCGCCCCTGTCTGCCAGCACCACCAGCACCACCGGTGCACCGTAAAAGGGATCACCCTCCATGCCGGCTACGGCGGCATTCATGCGGGAAAGCCTGTCCCGCATAGGTTTGCTGGTGATGGCGATGATGATGGGGGACTGGCGGTTGAGGCCCGTTGCGGCCCAGGTGCCTGCCTGGATAATCTTTTCCAGAACGTCCTTGGGTACCATGTCGGGCTTGTACTTGCGCACGCTGCGCCGGGTGAGCATGTTCTGCATTGCGTCCATAGGCTTCCTCCTCATTGTGTGATACAAACACATTCGCCGAAAACCTCGATATTCCTGCAAAAAACTTCATCTCATTAGAAACCGTGCCTGGGAAAACCTGCCGCTCACCCGCGTCGCGGTGCGCCCTCCGCGCACCGTGACCCCTTATTGAACGGCGTACGAAACTCACCCCAAAAAGGGATTCTTAAGGGGTGAAATCCCTTAAGCAGGTTTCCAAAGGGCAGCGCCCTTTGGCGTGCATCCTGCGGGCAGCGCTCTTAAGCCGGACGTAGACGGTAGCCCAGCTTGTAGACGGTTTCGATGCAGGAGGGACCGATCTTCCGGCGCAGGCGCTGGATGTGCACATCCACGGTACGGGTTTCGCCGATGGTCTGATAGCCCCAGGCGGTGCGGAGAAGCTCCTCCCGGGAAAGCGCTGCATCGGGGGACTGCATCAGCGCGTGGAGCAGGGCAAACTCCTGGGCGGTCAGGTTCAGCACCTGGCCATCCTTTTTGGCCTGGCGTTTCTCCACGTCCAGCTGCAGGCCGCCCAGGGTCAGCAGGTCGTCCTTGGTGCGGGTCAGGCAGGACACGGCGGCAATCAGCTGGCGCCCGTCAAAGGGGGTGAGCAGCACATCACATGGGGAGTGATACATGGCGCGCAGGTGCTGTGCATTGGCTTCATCACTTGTGATAAACAAAAGAGGCCAGCCCTTTTCCTCCAGCGCGCGGAGGAAGGAAAAGCTTTCCTTCCAGGGCAGGCGGGCGTTCAGAAGCGTCAGCAGCCTGGCGCTGGCAGCCACCTGGGAAAGTCCCTCTGCCACGGTTTGCGATACGGTGCAGGTGTGGCCCGCGTGGGATAAAACATCGCTCATTTGTGTGCCCAAGTGCAGCTCAGGCTCCATAATCAGTATTTCAGCCATGGGAATCACCTCAACCATAGAACGGCAGAACCACGGCTTTTCTTCCCGGCGGGGTAAAAAAGCCTTTTTATGGTCGATTTTCAGCCGGACAGGCGCTCTTTCGGCAGAAGGCTTGCAATTTCATTGAATTTGCTATAAAATAGGATGAATCAGTTTGCGGAAACGGAGGAAGCAAGACATGCGTTGGGTGCTGCGTGGTGGGTGCGTTGCGCTGGCGGCCTGCGTGCCGCTGCTGGCAGGCCTGCCCGGCGCCCTGGTGCTGCTGCTGGTGTTGCCTGCCGTGGTGGAGTGCTGCTGCGCCGCCGGGGAGCACCCGGCCTGCATGGCGGGCATCGGGGCTTTTTGCGCGGTGTGCTGCTGGCAGCTGCCCGGTGTGGCTATTCCTGCGCTGGGCTGGTGCTGCGCGGGCCTGGGCATGTGCCTGGTGCGCCGGGGGCATGCCAGGCAGAGGAGCATGGTATGGACAGCCCTGTGCGTTTGCCTGCTGTGCGGCCTGCTGGTGTGGGCGAACATCCATTATGATGGGCAGGTCTTCGCCGGCCTGGCAGAGGATATGGTCAGCTGGCTGGATGCCCGGCCCAATGCCGGCGAAGTGCTGCTGCGGTGCTATCAGACCGGGCTTTCCCGGCTGGAGGAATCTCTTCAGCCGGCGCTGAACCTGCTGGGTCCCCTGGCGCTGACGGCGCAGATCCGCGCCGAGCTGCTGTACAGCCTGCGCACGACACTGGAAAGCCTGCTGCCTGCCCTGGCACCCCAGGTGATTATAGCCTGGCTGCTGCTGACGGCCGTGCTTACAGCCGCCCTGCCGGATGTGCTCCGGCGCAGGCGCGGACAGGCAGGGGAGCTGCCGCCCTTTGGCCAATGGCGGCAGGATGAAGGCCTGCGCCTGGGCATGAACCTGCTGGCCCTGGGGTATCTTGTGCAGATGATGGGTACATCGGCAGTTTCCGCCACGGTGGGCGGCCTGTGCGCGGCGGCTTTCCATCAGGGATACATGCTGCTGGGCCTGGCGGTGATGGAAGGCGTAACCAAGCGCTTTGGCACGGCAAGGCTGCTGCGGCGGTTCTGGATGGCTGTGCTGCTGGTGCTGGCACCTGTGATCCTGGTAATTCTCGGCCTGGCAGACTGGGTCTTTGACCCGCGAAAGCTGCGCCGTTCGACGGAAGACGAAGGAGGAATAGAACAATGAAGGTTATTTTGCTGATGGACGTGAAGGGCAGCGGCAAGAAGGACGAAATCATCAACGTGTCCGACGGATATGCCCGCAACTTCCTTTTCCCCAAGAAGATGGCGGTGGAGGCTACCCCCGGCGCCATGAAGGAGATTGAAAAGAAGCGCGCCGCCGAGGCCGCCCGGGAGGCCGAGCGCCGGGCAGAAGCCACTGCCAAGGCGGAACTGCTGAAGAACAAGACCATCAGCGTGAAGGTCAAGTGCGGCGAAAAGGGCCGGCTGTACGGCTCCATCACCAATGCCGAGGTGGCTGCCGAGCTGGAAAAGCAGCACGGCATCAAGGTGGACAAGCGCAAGCTGGAGCTGAACAGCACCATCCGCAACGTGGGTACCTACGAGGCCACCGTGACCCTCTACACCGGCATCTCCACCAAAATGAACGTGGTAGTGGAAGCCCTGTAAGGCCCCAGAGGGGACATTCTGTCCCCTCTGGACTCCCCTGACCAAAGGGACGCTGTCCCTTTGGAAACCCTGCCAAAGGGTCTTCGACCCTCTGGACTCCCTTTTTTGGCGAGTGCGGCGGGCAGGGGGCATGCGGCGCTGCGGGTGAGGAACGCTGCGGCAGTGTGTGCTGCTGGCGATCAGAATGCGGTGGTCAGGGGCAGCTACTGTCCTTTTGGAAACCCTGCCAAAGGGTCTTCGACCCTCTGGACTCCCTTTTTGGCGAGTGCAGCGGGCAGGGGGCATGCGGCGCTGCTGAAATGTGTGTTGCTGGCTATCAAAAAAGGGATTCTTAAGGGTCGAAGACCCTTAAGCAGGATTCTCAAGGGCAGAGCCCTTGAGCGGAGTCCAGAGGCAGCGCCTCTGGCAGGGTGCAGGGACAGCGTCCCTGCCGGGAGGTGAAGAAGCATGGACGAGCAAGTTTTGCGTGGGGCAACGCCGCCCAACAGCGTGGAGGCAGAGCGGTCCGTTCTGGGCGCCATGCTTCAGGACAGCAATGCGGTGATGCAGGCGGCAGAGGTGCTGGCACCGGAGGACTTTTATCAGCCCCAGCACCGGGAGATATTCGACTGCATGATCAAGCTCTTCCGGGAGCAAAGCCCGGTGGATCTTGTGACGGTGGACAGCGAGCTGAACCGCCGCGGCACCCTGGAGGGTGTGGGCGGCACGGCGTATGTGATTGAGCTGAGCCGATATGTGCCTACCACCGCCAACGTGAAGGCCTACATTGGCCTGGTGGCGGAAAAATCCACCCTGCGAAGGCTGATCCAGGCCTCCCAGAGCATTTCCCAGGAGTGCTACAGCCAGCAGAACCCCCTGCAGGAAACCCTGAACCACGCCGAGAAAGCCATCTTTGACATCGTAATGAAGCGCTCCGCCGGCGAAAGCCTTGTGCATGTGAAGGATGTGCTTTACAACACCTATGCCAACATTGAAGAGCTTAGCAAGCTGAAAGGCAAAATCAGCGGCGTGCCCACCGGCTTTACCATGCTGGACAGTATGCTCACCGGCCTTCACGGCGGCGAACTGATCATCCTTGGTGCGCGCCCGTCCATGGGCAAAACCTCCCTGGCCATGAACATTGCGGCCCATGCCTCCCTTACGGCGGGCAAGTCGGTGGCGGTGTTCAGCCTGGAAATGCCCCGGGAGCAAATCGCCCTGCGCGTGCTGTGCTCCGATGCCAAGGTAGACATGCAGAAGGTACGCCAGGGCAACCTGTCCGGTGACGACTGGATGCGCCTGGCCAAGTCCATTGGTCCCATGTCCAACGCGCCCCTGTACATTGACGACACGGCAGGCATCACCCCGTCCCAGCTGCGCTCCCGGTGCCGCCGGCTGATGATGGATCACGGCCTTGACCTGATTGTGCTGGACTATCTGGGCCTGATGCACGCCGACACCAAGGTGGAAAACCGCCAGCAGGAGGTTAGCGAAATCAGCCGCCAGTTGAAGGCCATTGCCCTGGAGCTGAAGGTTCCGCTGCTGGCCTGCGCCCAGCTGAGCCGTGCCAACACCGCCCGTGTGGACAAGCGTCCTGCCCTGAGCGACCTGCGCGATTCCGGCTCCATCGAGCAGGATGCCGATGTGGTGATGTTCATCCACCGGGAAGGGTATTACGACCCCAACTGCGAAGAGAAAAACGTGGGCGAAATCATCGTGACCAAGCAGAGAAACGGCCCCCTGGGCACCGTGAAGGTGGCCTGGCTGAGCGAATACACCACCTATGCCAACATGGCCCAGGACGCCGGCAGCTACGGTGACGCGCCCTTCTGATGGACGCGGCAGGGACGCTGTCCCTGCACCCTGCTTAAGGGATTTCATCCCTTAAGAATCCCATTCGGGTGAGCGATGGGTGTCAGGTTCCTTGCGGGGGTCACGGCGCATGAAGGATGCGCCGCGACGCGGGTGAGGGGCGCGGGGGACGGTGTGCCTGCGGGGTTGACAAGGTTTGCAGAATGAATGACATCGAGGAGGAAATCCCCGTGGAACAGATGACGGTTTCCCAGCTGGTGAAAGATTTACGGTTTGAAGGCTTTCTGCTGGTGCGTTCCAGTGATCAGCGCACGGGCAGCAACGGCAGCCGCTACCTGGACATGAACCTGACTGACCGCACAGGTGAAATCAACTGCAAGGTGTGGGACGGCAATGTGCAGCCGCCGCCGGCCGGCACGGTGATTAAGGTGCGCGGCCTGGTGCAGGAATACAACGGCCGCCTGCAGCTGCGGGTGGAGCGCCTGCGCCAGCCCACTGCGGAGGACGACATCGACCTTTCCAAGCTGGTGCCATGCGCCCCGGAAAGCCCGGAAAAAATGCGCAGCGAGATTGATGAAACCATCAATTGCTTCAAGAGTGAGGATTTGCAGAAGATTGTCCGCGAAATGCTGCGCCTGGCGGGGGATAAGCTGGCCTGGTTCCCGGCGGCCCAGCGGCTCCACCATGCGGAGCGCAGCGGTCTTTTGCACCACACCACAGGCATGCTGCGCACGGCGGAGCACATCATCGAGGCCTATCCCTGGCTCAATGGCGATTTGCTCCGGGCAGGCGTGATTCTTCACGACCTGAGCAAAATCGCTGAGATGAAAAGCGACGAAATGGGCAACGTGACCGACTACACCCGGGACGGCCTGCTGATCGGTCACCTGGTGCGGGGTGTGGCCACCCTGGCCCAGGCCGCACAGAACGTGGGGGTGGAGGGTGAACTGGTGGTGCTGCTGGAGCACATGATCATCAGCCACCACGGGGAAGCGGAATTTGGTTCTCCCCGCAAGCCCATGTTCCCCGAGGCGGAGGTGCTCCACTGGATCGACCTGCTGGACGCCCGCATGAACGAGATGCAGGGTGTGATGGAGCGCACACCCGCCGGCGCCTTCTCTGAGAAGATCTGGAGCCTGGATCGCCGGCTGTATCATCCTCAATATGAAAATCTGCCGGAATAACGGCATGAAAAGCATAGCCTGGAACGTTTCATTGACGGAAACAGGAATGTAGGAGGTAACGATCATGAAAAAGCGGTTTCTGTTGGCCTTGATGCTGGCTGCCTGCGTGTGCGCCCTGTGTGCCTGCCAGTCCGGCGGCAGCAACATCTCCGTGGTGGATCGCCAGCCTGCGGCCCAGGAGACGCAGAACCTGGGCACCACCACCGTGGACGAGCTTGCCGACATCGACTATGATGACGGCAGCTATGACCCTGCCAGCGAGGAGAATCTGGGCGGCTGGGTGGAGGAAATCCCCACAGAGGTGCCCGCCACCGAGGTGCCCACCCTGCGCAGCGAGTATGCCGGCGCAACCCCTGTGCTGCTGGACCCCATCGACAAGCCTACCCCCACGCCTGTGCCGCCCATTACCTTCGTCCACCAGACCTATGAGGCTACCAAGATGCACCTGACCTTTGATGCGCCTGTGGGCTGGGTGGTGGATGACTCCGTGGCGGACACCTACATCCTGACCAACCCTGACCCGTCCATGGCCTACACGGCTACCCTGACGCTGACTGCCACCGCCGTTTCCAGCCAGATGGACAAGGCGGCGCTGACCAGCCAGGTGAATGCCATGCTCACCTCCCTGAAGAGCAGTACCGATGTGAAGAGCTTCTCTCCCTCCCGGGTGGATGAGCGGACGCTGATGGCCCAGACGGGCATGTATGCCAACTACACCGCCACTCTGAGCAGCGGCGAGGAAATTGCCGGCCGCGTGCAGGCTGCCTGCGTGAATAAGGTGCTGTACACCGTGCATATCACCTATCCCCAGGCGTACAAGGACACCTATGTGAGGCAGGTGTACAACACCCTGCGGGATACCATCAAGGTGACCCAGTGATGACGGAGCGCACCAGGCAGGCCCTGCAGAACTTTGCTGCAGGGTACTGCTGCGCCCAGTCCGTGGCCATGGCCTATGCCGATGTCATGGGCATGACGGCGGAGCAGGCAGCCCGGGTTTCCATCGGGTTTGGGGGCGGCATTGGCCGCATGCGGGAAACCTGCGGTGCCTTTTCTGCAGCGGTGATGGTCTGCGGCTTTCTGGAGCCAAAGGGTAACACGCCCCAGGGCCGCGCCCCGGTGTATGCCCGGGTGCAGGAAATCCACAGGGAGTTCACGGCCCGGTGCGGCACGGTATCCTGCGGTGACCTGCTGCGCCGCCATCCCAGGGCGGACATGCCCGTGCCCCAGGAGCGCACACCGGCCTACTATGCCTCGCGCCCCTGTGCCCGGGTGATTCTGCAGGCGTGCAGGATCGTTGAAGAGCAAATGCAAAGGTAAGTTTTCAGCCGGATGCGGGCCTGCATCCGGCTGAAATGCTGTTTACCTGGCGAAAAGCTGGGTGACATACACATATCCCTGGGCATCATAGCACACGCCGATGCCCACACGGTTCCAGCCGGAGGAAAGAATGTTCCGCCGGTGCCCGGCCGAGGACATGAACGCCGCCTGAGCCTTGGTGATATTGGCGTGGTGGGCAATGTTTTCACCGGCGGCAGAGAAGGCATAGCCAAAGTGCCTGAGCATTTCACTGGGGGAGCCATAGGTGGGGGACTGGTGGGCAAAATATCCCTTGTCCCGCATGTCCTCCGCCTTGATGCGGGCAATGCGGGAAAGCTCCTTGTCCAGGGGCAGGGAAGCCAGGCCGTTGGCCGTTCTGTCACCGTTGAGCAAATTCCATGCAGTTTGCTCTTGCATAGAGATGGAAACAGTAGTATAATCATCATCCGGTGAGGGAGCCTTTGTTGCTGCAGGCGCCCTGCTGGGCGTGGCAGTCACCTGTGGCGCCTGTGTGGGTGCCGGTGTGCCAAGTGGTATGTTTGTGGCGGTGCAGGGCGTTTGCGTGGGCGCAGATGGTGCCGCCGTGGTGCTTTCACTGCCAGACATGCCATCATCGGGCACAAAAGTGGCAGAAGCGTCCTGCCGGCAGGAAAATGGCTGCCTGCTGGGCCAGTGGGCGTTTCCAAACTGCGAGGAAGGTGCTTCGGCCTTGGCGGCGGCGCTGAAAAGCATCACGGCGGACAGGGCTGTCGAAAAGTATCTCTTGAACATCATGTTCACCTCCGTATGTATTACGATTCTGTTAAGAACCGTGACGAAAGTTTAATACCCGAAAGGCCCTAGGTCAAGTATAATGGCAAGTGCCTGCCATGGAAAGCTGTGGCAGGAAAAAAGCTACGAATTAATATCGAGGAGGAATCCACCCCATGAAGCTGGTTAAATGCCCCCGTTGCGAACTGAATTACATCACCGAGGAGGAGCGCTACTGCAAGGTTTGCCTGCGGGAGATGAAGGGCGACGCGCCCCGGGAGGAAATGGAGCTGTGCAGCGTTTGCAACGAGGCGCCTGCCCTGCCCGGCAAGGATGTATGCCTGTTCTGCCTGAAGGAAATGAACGCGGGCGCTCAGCAGGATGACAACCAGGACGGCGAGAGCACGGTGGATCCCTCCACCATTGGCGGGATGGACTCCGTCAGCACCATGGACGAGATTATCCCCGAGGTGGACGATGATATTCCCAGCCAGGAGTTTGGCGAAATTGAAAGCGAATTGAGCCTGGAGAGCGTCCGGGAGGAAGAGGACCAGGACGACGAGGATGAGGACGAGGACAACCGGTAACCGCCGGGCCCGAAAGGTGAATGCATGAAACTTTTTGCCATTGGCGACCTGCACCTGCCCGGCGGCGATGACAAGCCCATGAACGTCTTTGGCGAGCATTGGGACGGGCACTTCCGGCGCATTGCACAGGACTGGCAGGCCCGGGTGACCCCGGAGGATGCGGTGCTGATCCCCGGCGACATTTCCTGGGCCATGCAGCTGGAACATGCCCTGCCCGACCTGCAGGATATTGCCCGGCTGCCGGGCAGAAAGATTATCCTGAAGGGCAACCACGATTATTGGTGGAACACCCTTACCCAGGTGAAAAGCGCCCTGCCGGACGGCATGGCGGCCATCCAGCACAGCGCCATCGATGCGGGCTGCGCGGTGGTGTGCGGCACACGGGGATGGAACATCCCCACGGGGGAAACACCCCTGCCCGATGCGGACATGAAGATTTACAGCCGGGAACTGATCCGCCTGGAGCTTGCCCTGCAGGAAGGCATGAAGCTGAAGGGTGATAAGCCCCTGGTGGTGATGATGCACTATCCGCCCCTGTATGGCCTGGAGCGGGATACGGGCTTCACCGCGGTGCTGGAAAAGTATCCGGTGCATACCGTGGTGTATGGGCACCTGCACGGCGCAGGCATCAAGGCAAGATTCTGCGGCGAGCAGCGGGGCATACGCTATCAGCTGGTGAGCTGCGATGGGCTGGACTTCCGCCTGGCAGAGCTGCAGCTGGATTAATTCTAATATCTTTGTTACAGAAAAATTTTTATTTTTGTCATAAACGGCAGAAAAGCGTCCGGATTCGTTCCGGGCGCTTTTTTCAAACACAAAATACGGGATTAGGCGAACATGAAACCACAAAAGACGCACAGAAATATTACAAAATAGTTGCAAATAGATAAAAATGGCGAAACAAATCGGAATTGCGAAAAGAAAAGTGAAACGCTGCAACACTCTTGCAAGATGATTTGGTGTGGGGTATAATGCCATTGTAAAACCTAAAAAGGGTATTCATGTGCAGATTGGTGGTGATGGCGAATGGAGGAGCAGAACGTATCCCAGACAGAACTGGCTGCTGCGGCCCCGGAGGAACTGACCGAGGCGGACAAACAGCTGCTGGACAGGTACAGCCGCACGTTTATTGGCTCCTATTCCCATTCGCTGGACAGCAAAGGCCGCCTGGTGATTCCCCAGGCCTTCCGTGAAAGCCTGGGAAAGACCTTCTGCATCGCGCCCTCTTACGATTTCGAATCCATTGCCATTTATCCCAACCTGATGTGGGCCAGGATGCGCCACCACTATGAGGAGCTGAGCCGCCGGAGCAGCGCCCTGAACGGCTATCTGGAGCAGCTGGACGCCCTGTCCTACAGGGATCAGGAGTGCGACATCCAGGGCCGCGTGCTGCTGCCAGGCAAGATCCGCAGCTGCATCCTGGGCGACAGCAAGGAGCTGGACATTACCGGCGCCAACGACCATGTGCGCGTGGTGGTTCATACCGCTGCCGAGGAGCAGTTCAAGCAGTTCAAAGCCAATCTGTCCAATATACTGGAAACCATCAGTGCGGTGGAAATGAATATGGCTGGGTCTTTCAGCTGCAAGGAGTGAATAAGCTATGTTGCCGATCCTTCGCGTCTTCAAAAGGCGGGCGCGCTATGTAAACTCGCAACATAAAAGGGGCAACTATGGCAAGGTTTCCCCACAGGCCAAGCGGGGTGAACGGCTGAGCAGCAGCGTTGACCTGCCCTTTATGGATGCGGAAAGCGTTTATGATGCCTCCACCATGGGAACCGGACGCCAGCGGGTGCGCCGCAGCGACAAGTACCGCCCGGCCATTGGCACCCACGACACGGGCCGTGTGCCTGCCGTGGGCCACGAGGGCATGAGCGGCCCTGCGGCCTGCGCAGCCCTGATGTGCCTGATTGCCGTGCTGGGCATTGCCTGCCTGGTGGGCCGCAGCGGGGTGATCGAGGCCGGCAAAAAGGCCAACGACCTGCAAAAGCGCATTGAAGATGTGACCCTGAGCAACGAAGGCCTGGAAACCCAGCTGGCGATTTCCGCCTCCGAGGTGAATGTGGGGTACGAGGCTGTGCAGCTGGGCATGATTTCCGCCAAGGGTGTGGACATCATCTACCTTTCCGGGCCGGATGATGCCGTGCTGCGGCTGGCAGGCACTGCCGCATCCATGACCAGCGAATATCTGGCGACCATACTGGGAGATTGAGCAATCGGTCTCCCATTTTGGAATATTTGCGTGAACCAGGAGGACGGGCATGCACCCCGAACTGCAGGTGCGCAAAAGAATGCTGCTGATGACGGCTGTGCTGGGAGGACTGTTCCTTCTGGTGATTGGCCGTCTTTGGCAGCTGACGGTACTGGACAGCAGCACGCTGACGCAGCGCGGCGTGAATCAATGGACAAAAGAGGGGATTGTGACTGCCAGGCGGGGGACCATCCTGGACAGGAACAGCAATGTGCTGGCCCTGAGCGCCACATCCTATATGGTATGCGCCGATCCCCGGCTGGTGACTGACCCCGAGCTGTTTGTGCAGACACTTGATGATGTGCTCCCCCTGGGGGAAGGCGCGCTTGCCAAGCTGCGGGACAACACCAAGGGTTCGGTGATCCTCAAGCGCCAGGTGACAAGGGACACGGTGGACAAGATCAGGCAGCTGAAAACAACGGCTGACCCCAGGGCTGGTCTTTCCGCCATCACCTTTGACGAGGATGCCCGCCGCTGGTACCCGTACGGGCAGCTGCTTTCCCAGGTGCTGGGCCTGACCAATGTGGACAGCCTGGGGCAATCCGGCCTGGAGACCCAGTATGAAACTGTGCTGGCAGGCCAGGAGGGGAGTTTCCTGCGCCAGGTGGACGCCCGGAACCGCGTGCTGGCCGGCAGCGAAAGCTGGTATATTCCATCCCGGCAGGGCAGCACCCTGAAGCTGACCATTGATGCCACCATCCAGCAGATTGCGGAAAAGGCCATGCGGGAATGCCTGGAGGTGAACCAGGCGGAATCCGTGACCTGCCTGGTCAGCGATGTGCGCACGGGGGCACTGCTGGCCCTGTGCATGAAGCCGGATTACGACCCCAATGACCCGCCAAGGAACGATGTAAGCGCACTGACGGAGCTGATGCGCATTACGGCGATCTCCGATGTGTATGAGCCTGGCTCCACCTTCAAGATCCTGACCTCCGCTGCTGCCATCGATTGCGGTGTCACCACACCGGAGGATCAGTTCTACTGCTCCGCCAAGGTGAAGGTGGATGGGGATACCATCCGCTGCTGGGGTGCCGCCCATGGGGCCGAAACCATGGCGGAAGGCCTGATGAACAGCTGCAATCCCGTGTTTGTGGAGCTGGCGCTGCGCATGGGTACCGATACCTTTTACAGGTATTTGACAGCCTTTGGCCTGGGCAGGCGCACGGGCATTGACCTGCCCGGCGAGGCGGCGGGCATCCTGATTGGCAGCAGGTATGTGAAGAATGTTGACCTGGCGCGGATAGGCTTTGGCCAGTCCGTGGCGGTAACACCCCTGCAGCTGATGATGGCGGCTAACGCGGCTATCAACGGCGGCAAGCTGATGAAACCCTACCTGGTCAGCGAGATTCAGTCGCCCCAGGGTGAGGTGCTGCAGCGGTACCACCCCACGGTGGTGTCCACACCCATCAGCCCGGAAACCAGCGCCACCATGCGCCGGCTGCTGGAAAACGTGGTGGAAAAGGGCGGCGGCAAGAATGCCCGGCTGCCCGGCTACCGCATTGGCGGCAAAACCGGCACGGCCCAGGTGTACAAGGAAGGGCGCATCGTCAGCGATGTACACATTGGCTCCTTCTACGGCTTTGCGCCGGCGGATGATCCGCTGGTGTCCGTGCTGGTGATTGTCAATGAGGCCCATGTGCCGGTGGACTATGGCAGCACCACGGCGGCGCCCTTTGCCGGGCAGGTGCTTGGCGATGTGCTCCGGCACCTGCAAATCAAACCCTATGCCGATGAAACGCTTCCGGATGCTGTGGTTCCTGATATTACGGGCTTGACGATTTCGGCTGCAAGGCGTACACTGGCAGAGGCGGGCCTGGAAATGCTGGAGGACGGCGTGAGCCAGACCGTTTTGGATCAGCTGCCGCCGGCGGGCGCATCTCTGCCCCAGGGCGGGCATGTGATGGCCTACACCGCTGCATCCAACCAGGTGACGCCGGATACACTGATAAGAATACCGGATTTCTCGGGCCAGAGCGATGTGGACTGTGCGCGCACGGCCCGGCTGCGCGGCTTGAGCTTACAGCTGGAGGGCACTGGCCTGTGCATCCGGCAGACCCCGGCAGCGGGGGAGTATGTTCCGCCGGGGACGGAGGTGACCATCACCCTGTCCATGGCGGATGAATAAGGAGTCTTGTTTGATGAAGCTTTGCTCACTGATTGCCGATATGCCATATTTGCTGGACACCCGCGGGAATATGGAAACGGAGATTGCCTCCATTTCCAGCCGCAGCATGGAGAAGACGGACAGGGGCCTTTTCTTCTGCATTCCCGGCGCCCATTTCGATGCCCACGACTATGCGCCCCAGGCCATTGGCAACGGCTGCGTGGCCCTGGTGGTGGAACGCTATCTGGCGCTGGATGTGCCCCAGGTGCGGGTCAGCAACGGGCGCGCTGCCATGGCGCGGATGGCGGCTGCCTTCTTTGGCCATCCTGCACAGGGCATGAAGCTGCTGGGCATTACCGGCACCAAGGGAAAGACCACCACCACCTATATGCTCAAGGCCATTCTGGAAGCAGCGGGCCACCGGTGCGGGCTGATCGGCACCACCGGCAACCTGATCGATGGGCGGCTGCTGCCCGGCAGCCACACCACCCCGGACCCCATCGACCTGCAGCGTACCCTGCGGATGATGGCGGATGCCGGCGTGGAGTATGTGCCCATGGAGGTTTCCGCCCACGCCATTGATATGTACCGGCTGGATGGTCTGACCTTTGAGGTGGGCTGCTACACCAACCTGAGCCAGGATCACCTGGACTATTTCCACACCATGGAGAATTACTTCCAGGCGAAAAAGCGCTTTTTCACCGGCGGCATGGTGCGCAACGCTTGTGTGAATGCGGACGAGGAAACCTCCGCCCAGCTGCAGGCCGACCTGACCATCCCCCGGATTACCTACGGCATCTGCGCTGCGGCAGACCTGTATGCCCGGGACATTGAAATAACTGAGGAAGGCGTGAACTTCGAGCTGCAGCTACAGGGCATGCACCACATTCCCATCAACCTGCGGATGACGGGCATGTTCAACGTGTATAACGCCATGGCTGCTGCCAGCTGCGCCCTGGTGCTGGGCATCGCGCCCGAGGACATCAAGGCCGGCCTGGAAGGCATGTCCTCGGTGCCCGGACGCATTGAAATGCTGCCCACCGGTACGCCCTACCGGGTGATTCTGGACTATTCCCATGTGCCGGATGCACTGATGAACATCCTGACCACCGTGCGCCAGTTTGCCAAGAAGCGGGTGATTGTCCTGTTTGGTTGCGGTGGCGACAGGGACAAGGGCAAGCGTCCCATGATGGGCGAAATTGCCGGGCGGATGGCGGACTTCAGCATTCTGACCTCCGACAATCCCCGCACGGAAGACCCCATGGCGATTCTTGCCGCCATCGAGGCAGGCATCAAGCCCACCGGCGGCCGGTATACGGTGATCGAAAACCGGCGGGAAGCCATCCGCTATGCCCTGGAGCATGGCGAACAGGGCGATATCATCATCCTGGCGGGCAAGGGACACGAAACCTATCAGGAGATTAACGGCGTGAAGCATCCCTTCGACGAAAAGGTTGTCGTTCAGGAGCTGCTGGAGGAAATGCACGCGAAGAATTGATTCACATGGAGGTAGACCATGCAAAGGATGCTCTTTGCCCTCATTCTTTCCGCAGCGCTGGTGCTGCTTGCCGGGCCTAAGGTGATCCCTGCACTGCGCAGGCTGAAGCTGGGTCAGACCATTTACGAGCTGGGCCCCCAATCCCACAAGCAGAAGCAGGGAACCCCCATCATGGGCGGCCTGCTGTTTGCCGGGTCAACCCTGGCAGCCGGGCTGATCTTCCACCCTGCCCAGTGGTTTGGCGGGTGGGATTTCATGCTGGCGCTGCTGGTGTTTTCCCTGGCTACCATGGGCGTGGGCTTTGCGGATGACTTCATCAAGACCGTCAAGAAGCGCTCCCTGGGCCTGACACCCTGGCAGAAGATCATCGCCCAGGTGCTGACGGCGGTGGCCTTTGCGGTGTACTGCTATTTCCATCCTCAGGTAGGCTCCAGGGTGATTGTTCCCTTTGTGAATGTGGAGTGGGATCTGGGCATTTTCTACATTCCGCTGCTGACCCTGACCATCATCTTCATGGCCAACAGCGCCAACCTGAACGATGGCGTGGATGGCCTGCTTTCCAGCGTGATGTCCGTGGGCAGCATGACCTGGGGCCTGGTGGCGGTGTTTATGGCGCTGGCGGTGGCCGGCACCCAGCCGGACTATGCACAAAACCTGCAGTCCGTGGCGGTGTTTGCGGCGGCGGTGATGGGCGGGGTGATTGCCTTCCTGCGTTTCAACCGGCACCCGGCAACGGTGTTCATGGGGGATACCGGCTCTTTCTTCATTGGCGGCGCCACGGTGGGCATGGCTATGCTGCTGCGCCAGCCGTTCCTGCTGCTGCTGATCGCCTTCCCCATGGTGGCCTCCTCCGTCAGCGTGATTCTGCAGCGGTACTACTTCAAGGCTACCAGAAAGATCTACGGCACGCCCCGCCGCCTGTTCAAGATGGCGCCCATCCATCACCACTTCGAGCTGTGCGGCATGAGTGAAAACAAGATCGACATCATGTATGCCACGGTAACGGCAATCCTGTCCGCTGTGGCGCTGCTGTCCCTGATTGGGCTGCGGCTGTAAGCAAGGAGGGAACTCCGATGGATTATGCAAACAAGAAGGTCTTGGTGGTGGGCATGGCCCGCAGCGGCGTGGCGGCGGCTCAGCTGCTGGTGAAGCACGGCGCACGGGTGACCATCAACGACAGCAAGACCCGGGAGGATCTGGGCGAGGCGCTGGCGCCGCTGACTGGCCTGCCCATTGCGGAAAAGCTGGGCATGCCTGCCGCCCAGGCCCTGGAGGGCATGGACGCCCTGGTGATCAGCCCCGGCATACCGGACACGGTGCCCTTTGTGAAACAGGCCAAGGAACAGGGCATGTATGTGACCGGCGAGCTGGAGCTGGCCTATCAGCTGGCGCCCGGCGAAATGGTGGCGGTGACCGGCACCAACGGCAAGACCACCACGGTTTCCCTGCTGGGGGAAATCTTCAAAAACGCGGGCCGCGTGACCCATGTGGTGGGGAACATCGGCTATCCCTATTCCCAGGCTGCTCTGGACGCCAGGAAGGACGACATGTTCGTGTGCGAGGTGTCCTCCTTCCAGATGGAAACGGCGGACACCTTCCACCCGAAGGTGGCGGCGCTTCTGAACATCACCGAAGACCACCTGAACCGGCACGGCACCATGGAGGAGTACATCCGCATGAAAATGCGCATGTTCCAGCGCCAGACGGAGAAGGACGTGGCGGTGTTCAATGGGGATGACCCCATGCTGCTGACGCTGATTCCCCTGGTGAAAAGCCAGGTGATGCTGTTCTCCCGGAAGCGTCAGGTGGAAAATGGCGCCTTTGTGCGGGACGGGCAGATCATCCTCCGGTGGCAGGGCGCTGAAAAGCCTGTGTGCGCCGCCGGCGAGGTGCGCATCCCCGGGCCTCACAACCTGGAAAACGCACTGGCGGCGACCTGCGTGGCGGCGGCTATGGGCGTGCCTGCGCCGGTGATCCGCCACAGCCTGCGCACCTTCAAGGGTGTGGAGCACCGGATTGAATTTGTCCGGGAGCTGCACGGCGTGCGGTACATCAACGACAGCAAAGGTACCAACGTGGACTCCACCATCAAGGCGGTGCAGACCATGGAGCGCCCCACAGCCATCATCCTGGGCGGCTACGACAAGCACTGCGACTTTACCCCCCTGGTGAAGGAGATGAAGGCCTCGCCCCATATCCGCGGCGCGGTGCTCATTGGCGTGACGGCTGACCAGATTGAGAAAACCCTGGAGGACAACGGCTTTACCACCATTCTCCGGGCGGATTCCATGGAGGATGCCATCGCCAAGTGCCGCACCCTGGCGGATGAGGGCTGGAACGTGCTTTTGTCCCCGGCCTGCGCATCTTTCGATATGTTCTCCGACTATGAAGCCCGGGGACGCATCTTCAAGGACATTGTGAACAAACTGGAATAATAACCTGTCTTGCGCTGAAAGGAACGGCTTATGCTGCAAAATGCCAGCGCACAAAAGACCCCTTATGCACGCAAGACAAAGCTGAATCCCGTGGACGGTACGCTGGTGGCGGTGCTCATCATGCTGCTGCTCGCGGGATTGCTGATTCTTTTTTCCGCCACCTATTACACTGCCCAGGACAAGGGCGACCCCCTGGGCGAGGTGAAAAAGCAGCTCATCGGCATTGGCCTTGGCACCCTTGCCATGCTGTTCACCAGCCGGGTGCCCTACCGCTTCTGGCGGGATACCTGGGTGGTGATAGGCGCCCTGGGCATCAGCGGGGTGCTGCTGGTGTTGGTGATTATCCCCGGCGTGGGCGTATACCTGAATGGCTCCCGCCGCTGGCTGAGCGTTGCCGGCATGAGCTTTCAGCCCTCGGAGCTGGCGAAAATGGCGGTGGTGCTGTACATGGCTACCACACTGACCTACCGGGGGAGGAAAATCACATCCCTTCTGTATGGCATTGTGCCGGTGCTGCTGGTGCCCGGGGTGGTGTTCCTGCTGATTTTGCAGCAGCCCAACCTGTCCACAGCAGGCAGCATTCTCATCACCAGCCTGATCATGATCATCATGGCTGGTGCCAGGTGGCGGCATATTTTCCTGATGCTGGCAGGCGGCGTGGCGGTGGGCGGCTTTTACGCCTGGAGCGCCCCCTATCGCCGGGAAAGGCTGCTGTCCTTCACCGACCCCTTTGCCAAGATGAGCGATGAGGGCTACCAGCTGGCCCAGTCCCTGATTGCCTTTGGCTCCGGTGGGGTGTTCGGCATGGGGCTGGGCATGGGCCGGCAGAAGTACGCCTACCTGCCCTACCCGGAAAGCGATTTCATCTTCGCCATCGTGGGCGAGGACTTTGGCCTGGCTGGCTGTGTGGGGGTGATTGCCCTGTTTGCGGCGTTTCTGCTGTGCGGCATGCGCATCGCCACCCGCTGCCGGGACAAGTTCGGCGCGCTGCTGGCGGCGGGCATTACCTGCTCCATCACCGTGCAGGCCTTCCTGAACATGGGCGTGGTGATTGGCCTTCTGCCCACCACCGGGCTGCCGCTGCCCTTTTTCAGCGCCGGCGGCACATCCATTTCCATCACCATGGCGGCAGTGGGCGTTTTGATGAACATCTCCCGCACGGCAGGCCGCATGGAAACGTGATTCCCTGCACCCTCTCCCTTCTGCTGCATAGGTTGAAGCAGTTGAACGGAGGTGGGTGCGATGGAGGCTTTCCTGGTGGAGGGCGGAACAAGACTGGAAGGTACGCTGCGGGTGGATGCAGCCAAGAACGCGGTGCTGCCCATCATGGCGGCGGCGATCCTGACGGATGAGGACGTTGTTTTGCAGCATGTGCCGGAAATTACCGATGCCATGCGCATGGCGGACATACTGACCATCCTGGGCTGCAGGGTGGAGTGGAACAGCGGATGCTGCACCGTGCGCAGCGCCGGGCTGAGCGGCTGGGAAATGCCCGACAGCCTTTCCAAACAGATACGCTCCTCCATATTCCTGCTGGGGCCGATCCTCTCCCGTTTTGGCAAGGCCACGGTTACATATCCCGGTGGATGCGAAATCGGCCTGCGGCCCATTGACCTGCACCTGCGCGGCCTGCGGAGCCTGGGGGTGAAGATCAGCGAAGCCGGCGGGATGATCCACTGTGATGGCGCCCATATGCACGCGGGCGATGTGTATTTCGACTATCCCAGCGTGGGCGCCACGGAAAACGTGATGATGGCTGCTGCGCTGCTGCCCGGGGTGACCACCATCCACAATGCCGCAAGAGAGCCGGAAATTGTTGACCTGCAGAACATGGTCAACGCCATGGGCGGCCAGGTGCGGGGCGCCGGCAGCCAGCGGATACAGATTACCGGGGTGAAGCGCCTGCGCGGCGTGACCTGGACCCCCATGCCGGACAGGATTGTGGCCGGCACCCTGCTGGCGGCGGCTGCCATTACCGGCGGGGAGATTGAACTGACCAACGCCCCTGTGGCGGACATGATGGCGGTTTTGAGCAAGCTGCGGGAAATGGGCTGCGCTATCCGCGAGGGTGCGGACACCCTTCACCTGCAGGCACCGCCCAGGCTGAACGCCTTTGCCCAGCTGCAGACCCAGCCACACCCGGGCTTCCCCACGGATATGCAGGTGCAGATGCTTGCGCTGCTCTGTGTGGCCCAGGGAACGGGCGTGATTATGGAAAACGTGTTTGAAAACCGCTTCACCCACGCCGGCGACCTGAACCGCATGGGTGCGCGCATCCTTTGCAGCGGGCGCACAGCCGTGGTGCAGGGTGTGGAGAAGCTCTATGGCGCCCGGGTGACTGCAAGGGACCTGCGGGGCGGCGCGGCCCTGGTGCTGGCTGCCCTGAAGGCAGAGGGTATCACCCAGGTGGATCAGGCAGGCCTGGTGGACAGGGGCTATGACCACCTGGAAGACCAGCTGGCTGCCCTGGGTGCAAAAATACGCAGAATACAACTGTGACCAAGGAGGCAAGGCCTATGGAGCCAAATTGGCAAACGAACCGCAACTTCAACCAGGATGGACGCACCCGGCAGCCGCCCTGCGCCCAGGGATATCAGGGCTGGCAAGGCTATCCGCCCCAGCCCCAGGGTGCTGCACCCACCCCCAGCAACCCGTGGACGGAGCCTTCTGCCGACCCCTTTGACGAGCCAGCGGAGGCTCCGGAACTTCGCAGCCAGCGGAGCGATCACTTGTACAACCGGGAGGATCGCTTCTGGCAGCAGGTGCCCGGCGGCAGTGCACCCCGGCAACCCCGCCGGGCGGAAGGCCACACCCTGCGCTGGGTGGTGCTGATCCTGGCGGTGCTGGTGGCGGCAGGGGTGCTGGTCTACGGTGCGGTGTTCCAGGTGCGGGAGATTTCCGTGCAGGGCAACGTGAGCCTGACGGCCCGGCAGGTGATTGATCTTTCCGGCATCAGCCTGGGGATGAACACCTTCGCCATTGATGACGACCGGGTGGAAGCGGGCATTGAAAGCAACCGTTACCTTTCCTTCGTCTGTGTGGACAAGCAGCTGCCGGACAAGGTGGTCATCCAGGTGAAGGAACGGGTGCCTGCCGCGGCGGTGAAGTATTGCGGCATTCTTTACACCATGGACAACAGGGGCATGGTGCTGGAGGAATCCCTGGACACCGAGGCGGAAACCAACCTGCTGCTGGTATCGGGCCTGAACATTCACAACTGCCGGGTGGGCGCCGCCTTGGACCTGAACAATACCGCCCAGCTGCTGACCATGACGGAGATCATGATCGAGCTGAAGGTTATGTCCGGCCTGCAGCAGATGAAGGAATTGGATCTGTCCAATATGGACAACCTGTTTATGGTGTCAAGGGATGGCTTCACCGTGCGCCTTGGCCCGGCGGACAGCCTGCACGCCAGGCTCCGGGCCATGCTGCTGACCATGGACAAGCTCCGGCAGGATGGGTATTCCGGCGGCACGGTGGATGTCAGCGTGCCCAAAACCCCCACCTATATTCCTGAATCATGACAGTTTTTTCCCTTTTGCGAGGGAAAAAAGTAAGAATATTGGCCGTTTGCTCTGGAAAACACTTGCATTCGGCGGGAAATGTGATTATAATAGAAGATGGTATATTGGATAAGTGGTAGTGTGTCTGCCCGCGGCAAAGCCGGCAGGCGCGTTCCCTAAAAGATGACCCGGCAGGCATGGGCGGCAGTGCCGCACTGCAGGGTGCAGGGGGTATGAGTGACCTATGAAGACCACGGTAGCGGCCATTGATTTCGGGACGAGCAAGATCGTCACCCTGGTCGCCGAAAACAGCGGCAGTCAGCGCTGTGACATCGTGGGCGCAGGCATTGCGCCCTATGATGGATACCTGGCGGATGGCTGGAACGACCCTGGGGCGCTGGACGAGCAGATTCGCCAGTCCATCAGCGAGGCGGAAAAGCAAAGCCACCGCAAGATCCGCGAGATCAATGTGGGCGTGCCCGGTGCATTTACCAAGGTCTACGCTACGGAAGCGCGGGTGGAGCTGACCGGAACCGATCCGCGGGTCACCGCCAGCGATGTGAAGGCCATTTTCCGCATGGCAACGGAGAAGCTCGGCTCCCTGCCGGGGATCGTGGTGCATTCCAGCCCTGCGTGGTTTATGGTGGACGATGGGAAAAAGACCCTGGTGCCCGTGGGCATGAAGGGCCGCTCCCTCAGCGCCATGATATCCTTTGTGGTGGCCAATCAGTTCTTTGTGGATGAGGTGAACGGCCGCCTGGCCAACCTGGGCATCTCCGCCAGCTTCTATTCCACCCCCGCGGGCGAGGCCATGCTGTACCTGCCCGAGGAGGACAGGGACAGGACAGCCGTGCTGATCGACATCGGCTACCTGGATACCGATGTGATGGTTGTGGAAGGCGATGCGCTCATCTTCCACAAAACCATCGACCTGGGCGGCGGCAACATTGCGGCCGACCTGGCACTGGGCCTGGATATCTCCCTGAAGGAAGCCGAGGAAAAGATCAAGCGGCCCTATGTTTACGGCATTGACACTGCCGGCGAAACCTACGACCTGCCCGGCGTGGACGGGCAGAAGCCGCGCTCCTTCACCAGGGAGCAGGTGACGGAGGTTATCACCGCCCGGGTGGACGAAATTGCCGAGGAAATTCAGGCCGCCCTGAACGACAGCGGCGTGAAGCTGGGCAACTGGTCCAACATCTACCTGACCGGCGGCGGCCTGAGCTTTAACCGGGGAGGCAAGGACTACCTTTCCAACAAGCTGGGCAGGCCTGTGCGGGATGTGCCCAAGCGCACAACCAAGATGAACAGCCATGCTTACTCCAGCACACTGGGCCTGATGGATCTGATCATCGATACCATTGAACAGCAACACCAGCCGTCCGCCGGCGTTGGCGGCGCGGTGAAGGATTTCTTCCGCAGTCTGCTGGGCGGCTGATAACAGCGCGGCAAGGCCGGATTAATGCGAAATATGTCAGGAGGATGCAAAGTGATCGAGTTCCAGAATGACGTGGACACCAGCAGTTTTGCTTCAATCAAGGTGGTCGGCTGCGGCGGCGGCGGCAACAATGCCGTGAACCGTATGGTGGATGCCGGGCTGCGGGGTGTGGAGTTTATTGCCATTAACACGGATCGCCAGGCGCTGGCCCTTTCCGGCGCACAGACCAAGATTCAGATTGGCGAAAAGATGACCAAGGGCCTGGGCGCAGGCGCCGTGCCCGAGGTGGGCCGCCGCGCTGCCGAGGAGAGCCGTGAGGAGATCGCCCAGGCGCTGGCGGGTGCTGACCTGGTCTTCGTTACTGCCGGCATGGGCGGCGGCACCGGCACCGGCGCTGCACCCATCGTGGCCGAGGTGGCCCGCGACCTGGGCGCACTGACCATTTCGGTGGTCACCAAGCCCTTTGCCTTTGAGGGCAAGCAGCGCATGAAGAATGCCGAAATGGGCATTGCCGACCTGAAACAGCGGGTGGACACCCTGGTGGTGATCCCCAACGACAGGCTGCTGCAGGTGGTCAGCAAGGGTACAACCATGCTGGAGGCCTTCCGCATTGCGGATGACGTGCTCCGCCAGGGCATTCAGGGCATCAGCGACCTGATTACCGCGCCTGCACTGATCAACCTGGACTTTGCCGATGTGAAGACCGTGATGGAATCCGGCGGCATGGCCCACATGGGCATTGGCACCGGCACCGGCGAAAACCGCATGGTGGAGGCTGCCAAGAATGCCATTTCCAGCCCCCTGCTGGAGACCAATATCGATGGCGCCCGCGCTGTGCTGATCAACATCACCGGCGGCGAGGACATTGCCATCTCCGATGTGAACGAGGCAGCCAACCTGGTGATGCAGGCCGCTGACCCCGAGGCCAATATTATCTTCGGTGCCGGCATTGATGAAACCATGGGCGATGAGGTGCGCATCACTGTGATTGCCACCGGCTTTGAGAAGACCCCCTTCCCGCCCAAGGAGCCTGCCCGCAAGCCCCGTGAGATTGAAAAGGAGCGCCTGTTCGGCAACGGCAGCACCGGCACCAGCTTTGGCAGCTTTACCGCTGCACCGGCCCGGCCAACCACGCCTGCTGCCTCCGGCGAGTATGACGAGGCTGCCTCCTATACGGAGCCTGCTCAGCCTGCCTACACACCCGCCCGGCCTGCCATGGGCGTGCCCAATGTGGGCGGCTTCCAGCAGCAGGGTTTTGGCAGCTATCAGCAGCCCCAACAGCAGCCTGCGCCCCAGCAGCCTGCCCAGCAGGCCTATGGCACCAGCCAGCTGTTTGGCAATCAGCCGCAGCAGCCCTATACGCCTGCCTTCAACACCCCGGCCCAGGCCTTGAATGGCACTGCTGCACCGGTGCAGGCCACTGCACCCATCCAGCCGCTGCAGCAGCCTGCAGCCATGGAGCAGGATCAGCGCGGCATTCCCGCCTTCCTGCGCCGGAAAAAGTAAAGCATATGAAAGGCCTGTCCGTTGCGGGCAGGCCTTTTTGTGTGCGCAAGTGGCCTGCCGTGGGTGGCAGGCCATGCTTTACTGGGGGTTGGAGAGAATGTGCATACCATCGGGGGTGATGCGCTCCTCCATGCGGGTATCATGGTAATAGGGCGTTTGGGCAGCATCGTGGCTCAGGCTCAGCCGGCCCACGGAAACCTCATAGGCCATTTTGCTGATCACGCTGCCGTCCGCCAGCTGCTTTTGATAGGCCCGGCTTTGAAAGCGGCCCAGCAGCTGCACCTTTTCCCCAACCTTCAGGTGGGAGGCAAAGC
>CAYMOM010000017.1:0-24768 GCA_964391995.1 uncultured Faecalibacterium sp. | reverse complement strand
ACACCAGGTCGGCCTGGCGGGGAAGGCCGCGCTTGAAGCCAAAGGACATGACCTCGATGCGCAGGGGGATGCTTTCCCCGTCGCTTTTCACAATGCTCAGCAACTTTTTCTGCAGCTGCTTGGGCCGCAGGCAGGAGGTGTCGATGACATAGTTGGCAATCTCCCGCAAGGGCTGCAGGCGCTCCCGCTCCAGGGCAATGGCCTCCATCAGGCTCACATGGGCATTGGCAAGGGGATGATCCCGCCTTGTTTCCTTGTAGCGGCTCATCAGCACATCATCGCTGGCCTCCATGAAAATGGTTTCGATGTGGTAGTCCAGCCTTCTGGCTTCCTTGATCAGCTTGCTGATGGCCTTGGCATCGAAAAACTCGCCGCTGCGCACGTCAACAGCCAGCGCCGCCACCTGGGCCTGCATGGAGGTGCCGTTGCACACCTCCATGAACTTCACCATCATCATGGGCGGCAGGTTGTCCACGCAGAAGGCGCCCATGTCCTCCATGTAGCGGGTGGCCAGGGTTTTGCCAGCACCGCTCATGCCTGTCAGAATCAAAAAACGCAAGGTGCTTCCCCTCTTTCGTGTGGATGCATCAAACCAGGGATGCGGGCGCGTCCTCGCCCAGGATGCGTATCTCCGGCTCCAGCTGAATGCCCTTTTGCTGATAAACCTCCCGCTGCACATGGGCAATCAGCGCCAGGAAATCCGCCGCGGTGCCGCCCCTGTTCACCAGGAAACCCGCATGTTTTTCGCTGACCTGGGCACCGCCAATGGTGCACCCCTTCAGCCCGCATTCGTCAATCAGGGCGGAGGCATAGCCGTTAGCCGGGCGTTTAAAGGTGCTGCCGGCGCTGGGCAGGGTCAGGGGCTGCTTTTCCGCCCGGCGGCGGTTCAGCTCCACCATCTCCTTCACCAGGATGTCCCTGTCGGCCTCCGGCAGGGTGCAGGTCACATGGGTGATGATTTTCTGTTCCTCCATCAGCCGGGAGTGCCGGTAGGAAAAGTCCATTTCCCCGCCGGCATAGGCAAAGGGCTGTCCGGCGTAGTCCACGCCCTCCACCAGGGTTACCGCCTGGGACATTTCGCCCCCGTAGGCACCGGCATTCATGTAGGTGCCGCCGCCCACCGTGCCGGGAATGCCACTGGCAAACACCAGTCCGCCCAGGCTGTTTTCCGCAGCGGTCATGGCCAGGCTGGAAAGCATCACCCCAGCCTCGGCCCGGATGGTGCGCCCGTGCACCTCCACGCGGCGCATTTCCCTGCACAGGCGGATCACCAGACCCCGTATGCCCCCATCCTTCACCAGCAGGTTGCTGCCGTGGCCCATCAGCGTAACGGGAATGTCCAGTGCATCTGCCGCCTGGAGCAGCTCCACCAGCTGCTGGAAGCTGGCAGGCTCAGCCAGTGCATCCGCCGGGCCGCCCAGCCGCAGGGTTGTATATTGCGCCATGGGAGCGGAGCGAACCAGCTTCACCCCGTGCAGGCGTTCTTCCAATGCATCCAAGGTCTTCATATCGGTCATATACGCGCCTCCTGTTCTTCTATTTTAGCGCATTTTGGTCTTCCCTTCAAGCGGAAAGCCTGTCGAATACAACAAAAAACTGTGCCAAAAATGACACAGAATTTTGTAGCTATGCTTCCAAATCTTCGAAGCGGCGGCACCAGGTGTATTTGCTGATGGCGGACTGCACCGCCCCCTGGCAGTAGGTGGTGAGCAAATCGCGAAGATAGGGCGGCAGCACCCGGTTGAACTTGACCTCCAGAATGGTTTCGCCGTTGTCGAAGGGCGGGACGGTGGGCACATAGGGGTTGAACAGGTCGGTGGAGGAAAGGCCTGTGCGCAGCTGCTTGTCAAAGGTGATGCGCACCTCCTCCGCCGGGTGCAGGTAGGCCTCCCGCACATAGTCCACCAGCACCACCGGGTGAAGCAGGTTGGTGGTCATTTCCCGGAAAACATCCCCCAGCAGGCCGGAGCGGGTGTTCTCCAGGCCAGTTGGGTCGGCAGCCATCAGCTGCTCGCACAGGTCACGGGGAATAGACAGGGAGCGCTTGGAGATCAGGCTGCCCACCTTGGTTTTGCACTCCAGCTTGATGACCCGGTCGCTGAAATTGTAAATGCGAATGCGATACTTGTCACGGTTCTGGTCGCCGTCCAGCTTGTCCCGCAGGGCGGTATCGAAGGCGGTATCGAAATACAGGCTGCGGATGTGATACTCATTGTTCTCATCGCCATTGGGGTCGCGCCAGAGCACCTTGTCCAGGGCATCCCGCAGGAGATGATACTGCATGGTGTTGATGAAGAACTTTAATTCGTGGCGCAGCGGTATATTGGCAGGCATGGTATCACCTCCTGAAAAAAGTGTGGATTTAAGGCGCACATTGCTGCGGAAGCGTGCACCCGCGCTCTCCCTCCGTCAGTCGCTCGACCATCGCGCTCCTTTGCAGGCGCACGAAACGCACCCGAAGAAGGGATTCTTAAGGGTCGAAGACCCTTAAGCGGGATTGTCAAGGGCAGCGCCCTTGACCGGGATCCTTAAGGGCAGCGCCCTTAAGCGCCGGCTTCGCTCTGGCAGGAGACGAGGGTTGCATCGTGCACGCCGTCGATGTTCAGCATGGAGGCCACCAGATCCTGCTTGTTGTCCAGGCGGACTTCGTAGGTCATTTCGGCGCCGGAGCGGGTCATGGTTTTGGAGCGCAGGCGGCGCTGCTTCACCGTGCGGCGCAGCTGCTGGGTGATGTCATACTCGGCTTCCTCGTCATAGTGGAGCACCAACAGGTAGGCATTGGGGTTGTTGAACTTGATGAAGGTCATCAAAAGCAGCACCACGGAAATGCCCAGCACCACCACCAGGGCGATGACGTACAGCTCCGCGCCCAGCAGGATGCCCATGGTCAGTGCCCAGAACATATAGGCTGTGTCCATAGGGTCCTTCACCGCTGTGCGGAAGCGCACAATGGACAGGGCGCCCACCATGCCCATGGACAGGGCAATATCGCTCTTGATGCACATGACCACAGGGGTGGTGATCAGGGTGAGCATCACCAGGGTCATGGCAAAGCTGGGACTGTACAAAACACCCCGGTAGCACTTGCGGTACACAAAGGCGATCACAGCGCCCACCGCAAAGCCCATGATCAGGGCAATGATGACCTTCATGGGGGTCAGGCTGGCAAACTGCTCGGCAAAGTAGGCGCTGAGGGAAGCATCGTTCGTAACCAGACTTTTCGCACCGCTGAGAAGAGCAAAGGTGGACTGCATGAGGTACCCCTCCTAATTCATTCGAAGATTGTTTGCATTATAACACACATGGCAGCAAATTGCACGGTTTTTCGTGCTTACTTGATAAAATCATCCGGCAGCACGGGGCGCTGGCCCAGGTACTGCACCATTTCCGCATCAGAGAGGCTGAAGGCATCCTGCACAAAACCCCAAAGGTAATAGGGCCGGCCCTTGATGGTGTTTCGCAGGCGGCTGATGCGCTGCTCCCAGTAGCGGATGGCGCCATCCACCGTGTTGGGCCATTCGGTCACCACCATTTTGTCGTGCTCCTCGGCCCAGCGGGCAAAGTGCATCTGCATTTCCGGCTCAATCTGGTCAACCAGCGGCTCCAGAATCTCCAGCATCTTCTCGGTGGTGAAGAACTGGAACACCTGTCCCAGCTTGGTCAGGAACATCTCCTTGTATTCGGGCACCTGCAGCAGCTTCAGGAAGATGGTGTTGTCAATCAGCTGGTCGCCCATGCCCTTGGCCTTGGTGTAGCTGGCCGGGCTGTTGAACCGGGAGGAGAACATGCCGTAGTCCGCATCGTAGAAGATCCACTTCCACTTGTTGCCCTCGCCGTCAATGCGGTAGGCCCGCAGGTTGCCGATGTCGGAGTTGCCCACAAACATTTCCAGCGCCAGGTATTCGAAGTAGTTGTCCACATCCACGTTATCCAGGATGTATTGCAGATCGTCCTCGTTTTTTGCCGGATCGGAGGCCTTGATTTTCTTGATCATGTTCTTGTAGACGGAGTTGTCGCCATACTTGTAGGCGCCGCTGGCCTCCACAATGATCATGTTGTCCGCCTCGTCCAGGGAAAGGCCCTCGTGCTGGGCAACGAAGAAGCGATCCACCCGCTCGCGCATGTTCATGTGGCCCCAGTAAACCCCGTTGATGTACACCACCACCGGGTTCCAGGCCTGATGGATAATCTGCGTGCCGAAGGCATCCAGCATCCGGGACTGGAAGCCGTCCAGCAGGCGGGTCCACACGCCATCGTTGCCGGAGTTGCGCAGGACGAAGGACTTGTACTCCGTGTAGGGCCTGTCGGCAAACAGCTGGGCCTGGAAGGTTTTCGCCCCGTAGAGGGACTTGGCACGGAGCTTCATGGACTTCTGCGGCAGGTCCAGGCTGTACTGGCCCTGCAGCGAGAACTCCATCCCCTGGTCCAGCACCTGGGTGCCGTCCAGCAGGTAATACTCCACATGGCCTTCCTTGGCGGGCAGTTTTTCCTTCACCTCACGGTACACCGTGTTTTTGAAGGGAATCTTGGGGTTGCCGTTGGCATCGGTCTTGATCACGTTGTCGCCCACGGTGAGCATGCCGGTTTCAGCGTTCCACAGGTTGTCCGGATCGGTGACCAGGGACACAATGGGCAGGCTGTGATACGCATTGACGAAGAAGCTGCCCGTCAGCACCGTGCTGGGCTGGAGGCCGCTGTCGGAAAAGGCCCGGGCCCGGAGCACCGTGGCGGTGCTGTTCAGCTCGATGGTTTCGCCGTGATAGGGTGTGGAGGCCTGGGTGGGGGTAGAGCCATCGGTGGTGTAGTAAACGGTGGTGCCCTCCGGCACGTTGAAGCCGGTGTATATGGTGGCATAATACAGGCCCGGCGCCGTGGTGAAGGTGGGTGCCTGGGCGTATCCCTTGAAGCCTGTGCCGTTGGCGGCCATGGGCGTGGGCGCATCATAATAAAAAAAGCCCGACAGCCCGATGGTTCGGCCATAGGACACGTTGGTGGGAATTTCCGGCAGCACCACCTTGTCGATCACCTTGCCCTCAGGGGTAGCCAGGCACAGGGTTTCGCCGCCGGCCCGAAGGATCCTGAAGCTGGTGTGCAAAATGCCCGTGGTGCTCAGGTCGCTTTGCCCGTCGCAAAGGATGACCTTGTACTCCCCCGGGTTGATGATGGTTCCCTGGGGGAACTGCCACTTGCGGCCCCGGGTCAGCCTGTCGGACAGGCCGTAGCCGGACAAATCTACCGCGGACTGGGTGGAGTTGTAAATCTCCACCCAGTCGCAGTAATCCGCCGCGGTATACACCTGCGTAGAGGCGTTGGAGGCCATGACCTCGGTGATATACACCCCGATGGGGTTAACGGAGCGCAGGTATTCATCCATCCGGGCGGCGCCGGTTTCGCTGTTGCTCAGGCCCGGCGTAGCCATGGTGTGCACGGAGAAGCTGCCGTCGCTTTCCCTGGCGTAGGAGCAATCCTCCGGCAGGTTGTCGATCACCGCCTTGTCCACCAGCCTGCCGCGGCTGTCGGACAGGAGGATGGTATCGTGCTCGGCGCTGATGCGGAAATTGGCATGGGGCACGCTGGAGGCGCTGTCCGCCCGATCCTTGCCGGAGCAGAACACCACATAATAGCCATGGGCAGCCACCACCGCACCCTTGGGGAAGCGCCACTTCAGCGGCTTGCCTTCCTTGTTGCTCAGGGCGTAGTTGTCCAGGCTGATGGCCTGGTCGGTGGCGTTGTACAGTTCAATCCAGTCGGAAAGCTCGCCATCCTCGTCCGTCAGACCGGTGATGGGGTCAGCCATGATTTCGTTGATGACCAGGGCGCCATCCGTCACCATGGTGGCGGACTGGTAGGCCTGGTGTCCGGCGGTGCTGTTCTCATACCCGGGACTGAACTCCTTGGTAGCGGCAAAGCCGTCCTCCAGCAAGGCCCAGCTTTCATTGCCGGACATGATGGGATAGGTTACGGAATCCAGCAGGTAGGCATTGGGGTCGTACAGGTACACCGTTTCCCCCACGGAGGACAGCTTGAACTTGGCGTGGAAGGGTTCGCCCACGGTGGCTGCATTGGTATCATCGCAGAAGACGATGACCCTTTCCCCAGGCTGCAGGGTCATATTGGGGAACAGGAAGCGGATGGCATCACTGCGGTCGCTCAGGCCCACGCCGCCAATGTTGATGGCGTTGGCGCTGCTGTTCCACAGCTCCACCCAGTCCGGGTAGGCGCCGTTTTCATCGGGCACGGCGGCGCTGTTGGCAGGCATGATCTCGCTGATCACCAGGCCCTGATAGGCATTGGTCATATCGCCGGATTCCACATGGCCGTCTGCCGTTCCGGTGGTATAAATGGCCCGGGGAATTGGCTCCTTGGGGCTGATGAGCACAATAAGCGCCGCCAGGGCCGCAAAGGCGCACAGGGCCAGAACAATGCCGGCCTTGCTCTTTCTCCTGCCGGATTTCCTTGCAGGCTGGCTGCGCTGGGCGGCGCGCCTGGTGCCGCTCCGCACGGGAGGCATCTGCTGCATGTGCCGATCCTTCCTTTCGTTTATCCGTCTTGCAGGCTGGCGTGCCTGCTTGCTTTCACTCAACAGAACGATTCAGTTTCGCTCCATCTTGCATTTTACCACAAACTTTTCTGTTATGCAATCATGCTTATGTGAACAATGCGCGAATGTCCTGCTCGGTCAGGGCGGTCACCAGCTCCTCGCCGGGGGTAATCAGCTGGTCGAAAAGTGCCTTCTTGCGCCGGCCCAGTTCCACCACCTTTTCCTCGATGGAATCGTGAGTCACCAGGCGCAGCACTTCCACTTTCCGGGTTTGACCAATCCTGTGCGCCCTGTCGGTGGCCTGATCCTCGGCGGCGGGGTTCCACCAGGGGTCGTAGTGGATCACCATGTCCGCGCCGGTCAGGTTCAGGCCGGTGCCGCCGGCCTTCAGGGAGATCAGGAACACCTGCCCCTGTCCGGCATTGAACTGCTCGGTCATCTCCAGGCGCCGGGCAGGGGGCGTTTCGCCGTCCAGGTACATGGTGGCATAGCCTTCGCTTTCCAGCTGCTTGCGGAGGATTCTCAGCATGGAGGTGAACTGGGAAAACAGCAGCACCCGCCGTCCGACAGCAATGGCACCGGGCAGAATTTCCAGCAATAGCTCCAGCTTGCCCGCCGTGCCGCTGTAGTCCGGCAGCACCAGGGCCGGATGGCAGCAGATCTGCCGCAATTCCGTAATGGCAGCCAGCACTTCCGTGCGTCCGCGGCCCAGGCCGGTTTCGCTCATCACCTTATCCACCCGCGCCTTCAGCCGCTGCATGGCAGCCCGGTAGACCTTGCTCTGCTCCGGGGACATCTGCGCCGTCATCACCTCTTCCAGCTTGTCGGGCAGTTCGGTCAGCACATCCTTTTTCAGCCGGCGTAGGAGGAAGGGGCGTATCTTTCTGCGCAGTTCCTCGGCATTCCCCCCATCCTGGTACCGGCGCAGGAAAACCCCGTAGCTGTTCAGGTAGCCGGGCAGCACAAAATCGAAAATGCTCCACAGCTCCCCGGTGGAGTTCTCCATGGGCGTGCCCGTCAGGGCGAAGCGGGTCTGCGCCTGCAGCTGCTTCACCGCCGCCGCACCCACGCTGCCGGCGTTTTTGATATACTGGGCCTCATCCAGAATGGCGAAGCGAAAGGAAATATCCGTCATATGGTCAATGTCCCGGCGGATCAGGGGGTAGGAGGTAATCAGCACATCCACATCCCTGGCTTCCTTCACATGGCGGATCTGGCTGGCCCGCTGGGCGCTGGAGCCGGAAAGCACCATCACGCTCAGTTCCGGGGCAAAGCGCTCCAATTCGCTCAGCCAGTTGTAGGTCAGGGAGGTGGGCGCCACCACCAGGGACACCTGTTCCCGCTGATGAACGGCTTTCAGCAGGGCAATCACCTGCACGGTTTTGCCCAGGCCCATGTCATCAGCCAGAATGCCGCCCATGTGCAGCCGATCCAGGGTGTGGAGCCACTGGTAACCCCGCTGCTGATAGGGCCGCAGGGTCAGTCCCTGGGGCAGCTGCATGGCCTGACCGTCCGGCTCCGTTAGCTGGTTCACCGTTTGCCTGACGGATTCATCCACCTCAACGGGCAGGCCCAGTTCCTCCAGCAGGCTGGTCAGGTAGCAGGTGCGGTAGGCCTGCAGGCTCAGGCTGTCCCCATCCAGGCCAGCCAGGCTCTCGGCTTCGGCAGCATCTGCCAGGCTGTCCGCCAGGGGCTGCCAGGCCTCCATGTCCGTCAGGTCGAGGAAGGAGCCGTCCTTCAGCCGGAAGTACCGCCGCCGCTTGCTCAGGGCCTCCATCAGGCCCAGCAGCTCCTGGGCAGGCAGGTCATTTTCGGTAAACTGCAATTCCAGCCTGCCGCCCTTCATTTGCATGCGGCCTTTCAGCAGCGGCCTGCGCGGTGCCATTTTGCGGAATTCCTTGGAGAAGTACACCTCCCCCATGGCCTGCAGCCTCTGCACGCCGCCGGACACAAAATCGAAAATAGCGTCCTGGCCCGTCAGGTACACCCGGCCTTTGCTGACATAAAAGCCGGAGGTTCCCAGGGCGTCCAGCACCTGGCGCTCGGCAGCGGCGTCCCGCAAAAGTAGTTTTTCGTTGCGGGAAAGAGTTTCCGGCGGCGGCGTTTCATCGAAGGGGTCAATCTCCTTGTCCCCGTAGCGGAACACCGTGCGGGCCACTACATCCCGGCCTTCCCTGTCCAGGTACACCCGGGCCAGCAGCGGCAGCTTTACCAGCTGATTTTCCAGCTCCGGGGTCATTTCCACAATGCCGGTCAGCTTCAGAAAGGGGATCAGCTCCCCCATCACCCGGCCCATGTCCCGCAGGGGATAGTCAAAGGCGCTGCGCCCGTCCAGCTGCTGCTGCCACAAAACCTGCATCACGCTGCGCTGCTTTTCCTCCAGCCGCAGCACCTTGCCGGATACCAGCGCATAGCTGCAGCAGGCCGTCAGCGGCTGAAAATCCTTGGGGAAGAAGCCTGTGACGGTCACACCCCGCAGGCTTCCCGTCACCTTGTAGTGCAGGGGAAGCCGGGCGGAAATCACCCGGCGCTGGTGCATGGGGGCGCCATTCACCACCATGCGGAAGGACAGGCCCGAAAGCTCCTGCAGAACCGCCTGGGCAAAGGGCTGGGGCAGCGCCAGCACCCGGGCCTGTGCCCCATGGAGCACCAGGCCGCCTTCCTTCTGGGCCATGCACAAGGCCCGCAGCACCTCCAGCACCCGCTGCTCTGCCGGGCCGAAGTGCATCCATTCCGGCCGGTACACAAACCCCTTGCCAAACTCCACCGTCTGTTTCTGGGCCATGGCCTCCAGCATCTGGGGAATGGAACGCACCACATACAGCCTTTCCTCCCCCACCCGCAGGCCCAGGCGCACCTGCGGCTCCTGCCCGGCCCGGGGGGTATCGAAAAACAGGGTGACCTCCATTTTCAGCGTGCCATCCTGGGGCAGGGCGGATTCCATGGCGTTCATCAAAAGCGGGCCGGCTGTCACAGCCCGGCGGCGGAAAAGCTCCTCCAGCGCGCCGGATTGCCTGGCTGCCAGGGTTGCCGCCACCAGGTGCCGGCAGGCGCCCCTGTCCCCAAAGGCGGTGCAGTGGCACTCCGCAGGCGCAGCAGCGGAAAAAACAATATCCTGCCTGCAGCCATCGGAAACCGTATAGCGCAGCTGGGCGGCAGACTGCTCCGCCAGGCGCACGCAGCCGTGCTCCGACAGGGCTTCTCCGGCCCGGTATTCCTCGTCCCCGGCCAGGGTCTTCAATCGTTCAAGGCTCCATATCATGCCTGTGCTTCACTCCGATAAGTCAGCATATCATGATGCTATGCCAAAACAGCATCCTTCATTACTTCTCCGCAGGTGTGGTGAATCCCTGCCGGAAAAACAAGTCAATCGGGATTTTTTATGCATTCCCGGGCAAGCTATCCCCAGGGCAGGCGGGAAAGCCAACCGCACAGGCGGCCAGCGCCGCGCAAGAAGAAGCATCTTCCTGATTGCAAAGCCTTTCCCCGCGCCGGTGCATGAAAGCCTTCTGCACCCATTCCCTGCCCTGCCCCCGAGACCATCGGGGGCCTTTGCACCCAAAGCCAGGCCGCAGCATAGCATGAATCACCCTGATGTAAGTGAGGCGATGAATGCCATGAACGGCCTTTTTTCCTTATCTTTTCCTTTACAAGCGCTGATAGCAGCCTTGTTTACATGGCTGATCACGGCCCTGGGCGCAGCGCTGGTGATATTCACCCGGCGGGTGCGTCCCACCCTGATGGACGCGCTGCTGGGCTTTGGTGCCGGGGTGATGCTGGCCAGCTCCTTCTGGTCGCTGCTGGCGCCCAGCATTGACATGGCGGCGGGCATGGGGCAGCCGCCATGGCTGGTGGCCTGCGCAGGGTTTCTGTGCGGCGGCTCCGTCCTGATGCTGGGCGACCTGCTGCTCAGCCGCCTGCTGCCCCAAAACGCCCTGGCGGACAGCCGCCGGCGCTGCTGGATGCTGGTCACCTCCATCACCCTGCACAACATTCCCGAGGGTCTGGCCATCGGCGTTGCCTTTGGCGCGCTGGCCTTTGGCGCCACCGATGCAGCCATCATGGGAGCCTGGATGCTGGCCCTGGGCATAGGCCTGCAGAACTTCCCCGAGGGTGCAGCCGTCAGCCTGCCGCTGCGCCGCGAGGGTGCCAGCCGCAGCCGGGCGTTTTTCCTGGGGCAGCTCAGCGCCTTTGTTGAGCCGGTTGCCAGCCTGCTGGGCGCGCTGCTGGCCATGGCAGTGCGGCAGGTGCTGCCCTTTATGCTCAGCTTTGCCGCCGGCGCCATGATCAGCGTGGTGGTGGCGGAGCTGGTGCCCGAAAGCCAGCGCAACCCCCGCCGCAACCTGATGACCCTTGCCACCATGGCCGGCTTTGCGGTAATGATGGTGCTGGACGTGGCGCTGGGGTAAAAAACAGGAGCCTGAACTTTCCCCAGGCTCCTGTTTGGTTTATTGTGCCTTGATGGCGCGGATGAGCTTATCCACATCGGCTGCGGGCACCAGCAGGGTGCGGCTGTCCATGGCGGCGATGTAATTGTCCACATCGTAGGCGGAGAAAATCACCGTTGCGCCGTTGCCGTCCGCGGTGGTAACAGCCACGGTCAGCAGGGTATCCCCCATGGGGGCAGTGGTGTGGCCTGTGGCAGCAATGCCCGTCAGCAGCGCCCACAGGTCTTCACCGGGGTCATCCGCTGCTTCGGCATCTTCACCCTCCGCCGTTTGCGGAACCAGTTCATAGGTGCCGTCCCCCAAGGTGAAGGTTGCCGCCTGCAGATTGGCATAGGCGGTTTCCACCAGGGCGGTGGACAGCAGGCTCTGGGTGGTGGTGGTCAGCAGGGTGCTCACGCTGGCGGAGGCTACCGTATACACCATGGCGGAGCCGGGCTGCCGGGCGTAATAGTTGCCGCTGTCGTCCGTGCTGCCCAGCAGCAGGGTCAGGGCAGGCTCATCGCCGCTGTACAGGGTCAGCACCGTGGCGCTCTCCTCATCCAGCTGATAAGCGCCCAGGTCGCTGGCTGCAGGCTCCACCAGGGTGTTCCAGGCAATCCCTTGGGCGGAGGAAACCAGGCTGTCCACCCCGTCCAGCGCGTGGCCTTCCGTATCGTACCAGTGCTGGTTTTCGTTCACCGTGCGGCTGGTTTCTTCATAGGATGCATCCAGCGCAGCGCCCACGGTGATGCGGGTCACCTCGTCCGCAGCGGGAAGCTCCTCCATCCGGGCCAGGTCGTTCAGATCATCGCCGAACATGGCGGACAGGGAGCCGGCAATGGTGTAGGCCGTGCCGTCCTGCCCAATGGTCAGGTAGTACCCATCGGCAAAGGGCGTGCTGTCACCCATGGCGAAGGTGGTGGAGGTGCCGTCCGTCCAGGCGGCGGTTACGGTAAAGGCCGGCTCCCCCAGGCCATAGGCAGCCAGATCGCTTATGTCCTCCAGCTTGCGGGTGGCGGTCAGGCCGGCCAGGTTATCCGCCAGGGTCTGCACCGCAGCCTGATCCACGGGGAATGCATCGTTATTGGCGTTCACCCAGGCATCATTTTCCTTCACAAAATGATAGTCCGTGCCATCCTTGCTCCACTGCAGGCCTGCCACATCTGCCGCCAGGTGGGATGTTAAGTCAAAGGTGCCGGATTCCTCGGTCACAGTGGCGGTTTCGCCGCCCTGGTTCAGCAGGAAATACCCGCCGGTGCACACAAGCAGCACCGCCAGCAGAATCAATGTCTTGGCTGATCTTTTCAACGCCGCTTCCTCCTTATCCAGATCACAACGCCCACAGCCACCAGTGCAGCAGGGATGACACCAATCAGGATGATGCTCCACATGGAGGATTCACCCTGGGTCACGGTCAGGCCGGTGCTGTCCAGGGACTTGGCCCGGATGGAGATGCTTTCTTCCTGTCCCGCCATCCAGTTCAGGGCATTCAGGAACAGATCCCCGTTGGCGCCGGAAACAGCGCTGTTAACATAGCTGTCCAGCAAGCTGTCGGATGTCACCCAGAACAGCTTGCCCGCACCCTCAGCCACCGCGCCCACATGGAAGGGCCCGTCCGTATCCCCGTCCTGCTTTTCGGTGGTGGTCATGCTCAGACCATCCGCCTTGGCGTATGATTCGTCAGAGGTGGTCAGCAGCCAGGTGATTTCGCTGTTCCCTTCCCCGGTTTCCACCAGGGGCTGGGCAATGGCTGTCAGAACATAATAGCCGCCGGCGGACAGCGCATCGGTCATATCGTGGCTGCCAATCTCCGGCAGCAGGTAGTGGGGATAGCGGCTCAGGCGCATCTGCCGGTTGCCTTCGATCACCACGCCGGTTTGGGTGGTCAGGCCCATGGAGGATGTTACCCGCAGCAGCTGGGGCATTTTCCCTTCATCAATATACCCGGTGGTCAGCACCAGGCTGCCGCCGCCTGCCAGGTAGTCTATCAGCAGGTCGGCTTCATCCTCACTCAGGTCAGAGGTGGGCGCATTGATGATGATGGCTGCCGCATCCTCCGGCACCGCGTCCAGGGCCAGCAGGGACAGGCTCTCCGTGTCGAAATTATCCTGGGCCAGCATATCGGCGATGGTGCTGTCCAGCTGGGTTTCGCCATGGCCCGTCAGGGTGTACACCTTGGGCAGGCTGTCGCTGGCAACGTAATGAATGGCGTTGGTCAGCGCGTTTTCACCGTCGAAGGAGGTGGTGGTGGTGTAGGAATAGGAATAGTAGTCCATGGAATAATCCGTTACATAAATCTCGTCATACCCCACCAGGCGGTAGCGCCCATTGCAGTCGGCCAGCACGCTGTTGGCATACAGCTGGGATATTTCCAGCTGGTACTGATCCAGGAAAGCGGGCTGCAGGGTGGGATCCATGGTCTGCACCTTGATGTGGCTGGAAAGCTCCTCGTACCGCCGCAGCAGCCGCAGGATGGTATCATCCTCCTGTCCGCTGCCGGCAATCAGGTACAGGGTCACATCCTTGTCCAGGGAGGCCGCAATGCGCCGTGTCTGGTCGGACAGGCTGTAGAGGGACTGCTCCGTCATATCCAGCTGGGTGGTGCTTTCCGGCAGGGATGCAGCCATCATGTTCACCAGAATGGCAATGGCAATCACCATCGCCGCCGCCACGGCGGAATAGCTGCCCGCCCGGAACCGCCCGCCGAACATGTTCTTCAGCTTGTTCATTCTCCCCACCTCCTTTTTTCCATGGATTGCACCGTCAGAAACAGGAACACGCCGATGATGGACAGGTAATACACCACAGCCGTCAGGTCAAACACGCCATCCACAAAGGTGTTGAAGCGGTCGAACACGCCGATGGATTCCAGCATTTTCCCGAAAAGACCCGAGAACGCCGTTGCATCCGCCCTGTACCACACCTGCAGGCCAATGGTGCCCACGCCTGCCGCCAGCACCGCCACAATGGGGTTCCTGGTCAGCAGGTAAACAACTGCCGCAAGCACCAGCACCAGCGCCGTCAGTGCGCCAAGGGAAGCGGAAGCATCGGTGGAAACATAGCTGGCCAGGCTGGTCATGAAGTACAGAAGCAGCATGGTCACCAGGGTGATAACTGCCGCAGCCACCTGGCTTTCCGTCATGGAGGAAATAAACAGGCCGATGGACAGCAGGCAGGCGCCCAGCAGGAAAAAGGCAATCAGCGTGCCATAGGCCGTGGTGAAGGACACCGTGCCAAACTGGGAAAGAATCAGCGGATAAGCCGCCATGATCAGGCAGGGCAGCGCCAGCACCACCAGCATAGCCAGGTATTTGCCCAGCACCACATCCGAAAGGCGAATGGGCAGGGAGTACAGAAGCTGATCGGTCTTCTGGCGTTTTTCCTCCGCCACCGTGCGCATGGAAATGACGGGCACGGCAATCAGGTAAATGAAGGCAATGCCGCTGAGCACATATTCGAAATTGGCATAATAGCCGCTCAGGTTATAGGCCATGCAATAAATGCCTGCAAACACCAGCAGGAATGCAGCCAGCAGATAGCCCAGCACGCCCCGGAAATAGGCGCCGGCCTCCCGGCGAAAAACTGCCATCATGCTTTTTCACGCTCCTTTGCATCCCCCTGGGTCAGCTCCAGGAAAACATCCTCCAGGCTGGCCTTCACGCGGGTCATTTCCAGAATGGGCTTGCCCGCCTGGGCGAACAGGTTGAAGATCTCCTCCCGCACATCCCTGTCCTGGGGCAGCTTCATGTCCGCCAGGGTGGTGCCTTCTCCGGCCCGGGTGCAGGTCAGGCCTTCCACACCCTCCACCTTTCCCAGCAGGCTGCGGGTTTCGTCCTCGCTGGCCTTCACCTCCAGCTTCATGGCAGCGGTGCCGGCGAAAAGCCTGGTCAGGTTTTCCGGGGTGTCGCTGGCAACCAGCCGGCCTTTGGAGATAATCATAATGGCGTCGCACACCGCCTGCACCTCGGACAGGATATGGCTGGAAAGCACAATGGTGTGATCCCTGCCCAGCTCCCGTATCAATTCGCGAATCTCAATGATCTGCGCCGGGTCAAGGCCCACGGTGGGCTCGTCCAGGATGATAACCTCCGGGCTGCCCAGCAGGGCCTGTGCAATACCCACCCGCTGCCTGTAGCCCTTGGACAGGTTGCGGATCAGCCGCTTTTGCACATCCGCAATGCGGGTTCTCTCCATCACAGCATCCAGCTGGGCCTGCATGTCCTTCCGGGCGATACCCTTTGCCCGGGCCACAAACAGCAGGTATTCCTCCACAGTCATGTCCATGTACAGGGGCGGCTGCTCCGGCAGATAGCCAATGAGCCGCTTAGCCGCCATGGGTTCCTCGCTGATGGAATGCCCGCCCACCAGCACTTCTCCCCCGGTGGCCCCAAGGCAGCCGGTGATGATGTTCATGGTAGTGGATTTGCCTGCGCCATTGGGGCCGAGAAAGCCGTAAATCACGCCCTTTTCAATGGTAAAGGACAGGTCGGACACGGCTACATGGCTGCCGTACCGCTTGGTAAGATGCCTGACCTGGATCAAAGCACACGCCTCCTCCGATTTTCTTTTGGCGTGATGATTGTAACAGCAAATGATTAACAAACATCGCATGATGTGTGAACGTCATGTGGAGGAACGTGGAAAGTTTGCTGACGGCAGCAAAAATCCCCGCCGAAGCGGGGACGCAGCACTTTATTCAACCGTAACAGACTTGGCTAGATTCTTGGGCTTGTCGATGTCGCAGCCGTTGTTTTTCGCCACATGGTAGGCCAGCAACTGCAGAGGGATGATCTCCACCAGGTTCTGAAACAGCGGCTCCGTTTGCGGAATGTACAGCACATTGTCTGCGTGGGCCAGCACAGCCCGGTTGCCCTTTTCCGCCACCGCCAGCACCTGAGCGCCCCGGGCCTTGACCTCCACAATGTTGTTCATGGTCTTTTCCGCAATGCGGGCGTTGCAGCACAGGGCCACCACTGGCGTACCTTCCTCAATCAGGGCAATGGTGCCATGCTTTAGCTCCCCTGCCGCGTATGCCTCGGCGTGGATGTAGGAAATCTCCTTCAGCTTCAGCGCACCCTCCAGGGCGGCGGCATAGTCCGTATTTCTGCCGATGAAGAACACGGATTGATCCGCCCTGAACCTGCCTGCCAGGCTGCTGATGCGGGCATTCTTGTCCAGGGCCTGCTGAATTTTTCCGGGCAGGCCCTGCAGCTCGCCCATCAGGCGGATGGCCTCCTCCCGGGGCAAAAGGCCCATGGTCTGCGCCGCATACACCGCAAACAGATACAGAACGGCCAGCTGGGTGGTATAGCCCTTGGTGGTAGCCACAGCAATTTCCGGACCGGCCCAGGTGTACAGGGTATGGTCGGCCAGCTTGGCAATGGTGCTGCCCACCACGTTCACAATGGCCAGGGTCTTTGCACCCAGGGCCTGGCAGGCCCGCATGGCAGCAATGGTGTCCGCCGTTTCGCCGGACTGGGACAGGATGATCAGCAGCGTGGAGGCATCCATCTGCGGCTCGCCATAGCGCAGTTCGCTGGCAAGCTGCACATCCACGGGGATATGGCACAGCTTTTCAATGGCATAGCGGCCTGCGCAGCCCGCATAGTAGGCGGAGCCGCAGGCGGTAATCACTACCTTGCGTATGCTGCGCAGCTCCTCCGCCGTGAAGGCAAAATCGTCCAGCTGAATGTGATCGCCCTGAATGCGGGGCGCCAGGGTGGCCTTCACCGCCCGGGGCTGCTCCATGATTTCCTTGAGCATGAAGTGCTCATAGCCGCCCTTTTCCGCTGCTTCAATGCTCCAGGTAATGTGGTTGATTTTCTTGTGCAGCACTTCCCCTGTGCAGCTGTACACGCAGATGCCCTCCGGGGTCAGCTCCGCCAGCTCCCCGTCCTCCAGGTAAATGGCGTTGCGGGTGTGGGCCACCAGGGCCGTCACGTCCGAGGCGAAGAAATTTTCCCCTGCGCCAATGCCCAGAATCAGCGGGCTGGCCTCCCGCACGGCAATCAGCCTGCCTGGGCACTCCGAGCAGATAACCCCCAGGGCATAGGAGCCTTCCAGCCTGGCGGTGGTTTTCATCACCGCGGCCCGGAAATCTCCCTTATAGTACATTTCAATCAGGTGGACGATAACCTCCGTGTCCGTTTCGCTCAGGAAGGTGTAGCCTTTCCGGGTCAATTCATCCCGCAGCTCCACATAGTTTTCAATGATGCCGTTGTGCACCACAGAAAAGCGCCCATCACAGCTCATGTGGGGATGAGCATTCACATCCGTGGGTGCGCCATGGGTGGCCCACCTGGTGTGCCCAATGCCGGAGCAGCCGGGCATGGCGGTGCCGTCCTGAGTTTTCTCGCACAGGTTGGCAATGCGCCCGCAGGCCTTGGTGATGGACAGCTTTCCCTGGTTTTCCACCGCAATGCCGGCGGAGTCATACCCGCGATACTCCAGCTTCTTCAGGCCTTCCAGCAGAATGGGCGCAGCATTGCTCCCACCCGTATAGCCAACAATTCCGCACATGCGTTTTTCCTCCTTAACCATTCGTTGGGTGAATGTCCTATGCTGTGAGCGTGTTTCGCTTCTATCTTGCCCACAGCCCATGAAAAAAACTGGCACATCCCAAAAGGGTAGAAGGAGCCACAGCACTTTCTGCTGTGACTCCCCCTGCATCACGGGGAAAATTATAAGGCCCGAAAAAACCGCTGTCAAGAAAAGCAGTATGTTTTTTCGGTGTTTTTGCTGCGTGCTCCACGCCGAAAAAACGCCAGCCTGTTGTTCGATCAGCAGGCTGGCGTTCTTGTTTGCATCAGAGCAGGCTGGCAGCTTCCTTGTCCAGCAGGAAGATAACATTTTGATGGGTGCGCAGGATGGAAGCGGGGCACTTGGGAGAAACAGCACCCTTCACGGAATCCCGGATGGCAGGCGCCTTGTCCTTGCCGGTGGCAATCAGCAGCACCTGGCGGGCATTCATGATGGCGCCCACACCCAGGCTCACGGCCTGGCGCGGCACCTCGTCCTGGGAGTTGAAGAAACGGGTGTTGGCCTCGATGGTGCTCTGGGTCAGGCCCACCACATGGCAGCCGTAGGTGAAGTGGTCGTCCGGCTCGTTAAAGCCGATGTGCCCGTTGTGACCAATGCCCAGCAGCTGAATATCAATATTGCCGGCAGCCACAATGGCATCGTCATAGGCCTGGGCGGCAGCGTCCATGTCGGCAGCGTTGGCATCGGGCAGGTGAATGGCCTCCCGGCGGATGTTGACGAAGTTGAACAGGTTATCATCCATAAAGCGGTGATAGCTGCACACATGGTCTTCGGCAATGCCCACATACTCGTCCAGGTTGAAGGTGGTGCACTGGGAGAAATCCACCACACCCTGCTTGTTCAGGGCAATCAGGCTCTTATAGGTAGGAATGGGCGTGGAGCCGGTGGCAAGGCCCAGAACACTCTTCGGATTGGCAAGCAGCTGCGCAGCAAACAGGGTCGCCGTAGCCTGGCCCACCTGTTCTGCGGTATCAAAAACGCGAATTTCCATGATCGATTATTTCCTCCTTGTTTTGGTTGGGGGTACATTGTATTTTATACCCAGCGCATTTTGCTGTCAAGTTTTTTCTTCATGCACCAGGATGTCCCCCGGCTGGCAGTCCAGCACCTGGCAGATGGCATCCAGCGTGGCAAAGCGCACGGCCTTGGCCTTGCCGGTCTTAAGAATGGAAAGGTTCGCCACGGTGATCCCCACCTGCTGGCTCAGCTCCGTCAGACTCATTTTGCGCCGCGCCAGCATCACATCAAGATCAACACGAATCATCCGAACACCGCCTCAGCAAATGGAAGAATCCACACGTCAAAAAGATAGCCAAGAAAGATGAACTCAAGCATCTTCCACACAAAAACAAATATCAACCCAAAGCCCACGATGAGCAGCAGCTTTCTCACACAGTCAGCTCACTTTCCTGCTGCAGCGCAGCCGCCCGGCGCACCAGCAGCCGCAAGGCATAGGCCACCAGGGCCACGGCCCCATAGGCGGCGCAGGCCAGCAGCGTCAGCAAAACCAGTCCCAACGGGAGAGCCGGGCAGAAACATAGCAGCACCAGGAGAGCTAGCAGCAGGGTACCGCTTGCCACGGCGCAGCACAAGGCAATGCGCCCCATGGTTTGCTCATTGGCGGCAGTAAAGGCCGTGCCCTGCTTCAGCCGCTGGCACATGGTCACAAACTGCCACAGCGCTACATAGCTGACCAGGCCAACCACCGCCACCGTGGCAATGCCCCACACCGCCGTGAAACGGTAGTCCTCACCCAGCGCCAGCCACTCTTCCCATCTTCCCTGACAGGCCGCTACGCCCTCCGATATCAGGTAATAGGCCACATAGGTGCCCACCAGTCCCACACCCGCCGCAACCCATTGCAGCAATCTGAATACCCGGGGCATTTTCTTTTCCACGTTTCTCACCTCGCTGATAGCATACGACTTCATTCATCGTTTATCAATAATTTTTTATTGTTATTCGATAAATACCAGAAAGAAGGATTCCGCCGGAAGATGTAGAATCTTTATTCATAAGAACAGTGTATCAAAGGAGGTTATTCCTATGTCCCTCACCCCCCATGATATTGCCAAAATGCTGGATCACTCCACCCTGCAGCCTTACCTGACGGAGGAGGACATCCGCAAGGGCTGCCAGCTGGCCCTGAAGTACGACTGCGCCAGCGTGTGCGCCCGGCCCTGCGATGTGCCCATCCTGGCGGAAATGCTCAAGGGCAGCGATGTGAAGGTCTGCACGGTGATTGGCTTCCCCCACGGCAGCCACGAAACCGCCATCAAGGTGGCGGAGGCAAAGCTGGCCCTGGAGGAAGGCTGCCAGGAGCTGGACATGGTGCTGAACATCGGCAAGCTGCTCCACGGCGACCTGGACTATGTGAAGGCGGAGATTCAGCAAATTGCCAGCCTGGCCCATGCAAACGGCGCCATTGTGAAGGTCATTCTGGAAACCTGCTACCTGAACGACGAGCAGAAGAAAACCGCCTGCCGCCTGAGCGAGGAGGCCGGCGCGGATTTTGTGAAGACCTCCACCGGCTATGGCAGCAAAGGCTGCACCATCGAAGATCTGAAGCTCATGCGGGCCGCCGTGTCCGCCCATGTGCGGGTGAAAGGCTCCGGCGGCATCCGCGACCTGGACACCGTACTTTCCGCCCGTGCGGTTGGCGCCAGCCGCTGCGGCGTATCCGCCACGGCGAAAATCATGGAGGAAGCCGAAGCCCGCTACGCCGCCGGCACCCTGAAGGAAGCCAGTGCCATCAAGGACATGGAGGGCGGCTACTGATCTCCCCCAATTGCACAGGCTTTGCCGCAGCGCCGGCTTCAGGCCGCACATAATCCGCCACTTTTGACACGCAAACGGCCCCGGAAGCATGTGCTTCCGGGGCCGCTGCGCGTATATCAGGCCTGCAGGCTGGAAAGAATAGGCTCGACATACTTCCTGTCGGAAAGATCGTAGGAGGCAGCAATGTATTCCAGCATGCCCTTTTCGGCATCGGTCTTGTCCTTCTTGCCGGTCAGCATTTTGGCAAAGATGCGCATCATCATCCGGGAGGCCGTGGGCATCGCCTCGTAGTTCATGCCGCCGGGACAGTAGAACAGCTGCACCCGTGCGCGTTCCTCAGGGGTGAACAGCTTTTCCAGCGCGGGCATAAGGCTGGGTTCCTCAGCGGGGGTGCCGCCAACGGCGAAAACAACCAGCTTCTTGCCGGCCCACTGGCTCATCTGCCCCTTGAACCAATTCAGTTTGCTGATGCTGCCAGCTACCAGCCAGCCGCCGAAAACAATGGCATCATACCCGGAGAAGTCCTGCTTTTTGGCGGATGCAAAATCGAAACAATCAGCCTGGACGGCCTGGGCAATCCACTGGGCATAGCGCCTGGTGAAACCGGTCTGGGAGTGATAAACAACGGCAATTTTCATGATGATCTTTCCTTTCTTATGGCTTGAAGTGGGCCGTCATGCAGGTGATGAGGGCATCGCCATCGCTGTCCAGGATTTCCACCTCCAGCCGGGAGGCGGCGATGGTGGAAAAAACGGCAATGTGCTTGTGCCCGATGGTGCAACCCTGGTACAGCAGCACCCTGTCATGCTTGCAGACCCGCAGCCTGGCCCACAGGCGGAAGCTCCGCACCCGCTGGCCCTGGGCAAGGTTTTCCATCAGCACCACCCGGTTCACCAGGGGAACACCCTGGCTGTACCCCCAGCCGGCGGCATAGGAAGCATGCTCGATAACGAACAGGCCGTTTTCCTGCTTTATGGAACCATAGGGCAGGGATTGGGCGTAAACGCTGCGCCACAGTTCGCCAAAGGCACCCATCCGCTGCACATCTGCCTGGTGCAGCAGCCCCCGGCGGCTTGGCCCGGCGTTGATGAGCAGATTGGCGCTGCGGCCCACGCTTAATTCATAATTGCCCAGCAGCTCCTGGGCGCTGGCCAGGTCGCACGCGTTTTCCTTGCTGTCGAACCAGCTGCTGAAGCGCAGGCGCATATCGCATTCAGCAGGCATGAACCGCGGCTCTGTCGCCCGGCCTGCATCGTTGACGGAGAAGGCGATTTTTTCAGCCATGCAGCCATTGTCCAGGCTGGCAACGCCTTCCTCGTTGCCAATCCAGCGGATGTCCGCACCCTCCCGCAGCACATCGCCAAAGATGAGGATGCCCGGCTGCAGGCGGCGGATCTCCGCTGTGATGCGCCGATGGTCGTACTGCCGGCCCTCGGAGCCGCAGCCGTCCAGCCACAGGTAGTCGATGGTTCCATAGCCGCCCAGCAGCTCGCTGAGCTGACCGATGAAGTAATCGTCATACTCCCGGTCGCTCTGGCTTGCGGATTCCTCGCCCCACTGGGCGGGAGAATAGTACAGGCCCACCTTCAGCCCGGCCTGGCGGCAGGCATCGGTAAAGGCGCGCACCACATCCCCCTGAAAAGGGGAAGCCGCCACCGAGTAGGCAGTGTATCTGCTGGGCCACAGGGCAAAACCATCGTGGTGCTTGCAGGTCATAATGGCATAGGCGGCGCCCATGGCCTTGGCAGCAGAAAGCCACTGGCTGCAGTCCAGCTCCACGGGGTTAAAGGCAGAAGCGGGCATGGGCTTGCCGTCCCAGTCCTCGTGCCCGGGGAAAAAGCTGCGGATGCCAAAGTGAAAGAACGCGCCGATTTCCCAATCCAGAAAGGACAATTGCTGCGGTGTTGGCTGAAGCATGAAGGGCCTCCCTTTTGCTCGTTTAACCCATTATAGCGCAAATGCCGGCCTGCGTCCAGGGATGGAAAGAAAAAGGCTTTTCTTTTGGCGGCGGTTATGGTACAATAAACACATTGAAGATGGAAGAAATGGGAGGATGATGGCCCCATGCGCACAGCAGGCTGGTTCCGCGCCCTGTTCATTGCGGTGATGTTCATCACCTGCGGGGTGGTGTGCTGGTATGCAGCCTCCCAATACACGCTGGCGTTTCAGATTGCCGACCTGAACCTTTCCCTGGATACCAGCCGCCAGCGGGAAGTGAAGCAGCAGTATGAGTACGACCAGGCAGCCGCCCAGCTGCCCCAGGTGCTGGCCCAGGTGGAGGCCATGGAGCCTCAGGCATCCCAGGCCCAGGCCCGGGAAGCAGAGCTGCGGGCCAGGCGCAAGGAGCTGCGGGCCCAGGTGGCCCAGCTGGAGGAGCAGCTGCAGGCGCTGCAGGCCCAGGTGGATGCGCTGCGCCAGGCGAAGGAATAGGCATTGGCACGCAAGGCGTGCTGCAATAAGAACAACATAGCAAGGAGGTTGTCCCATGAACCAGAAGAAGTCCGTTCTCCCCATTCTCATGTGCGTTTGCCTGCTGGCCGCCGTTGTGCTGGTGGTAACCCTGTTTTCCACCAGGGCAGAGCTGCAGCAGCGCGTCAACACCCTGACCACCGACCTGGCGGACAGCCGCCTGGCATGGGAAACCATTGCCGCTGAGAAGGAAGACCTGCAGGCCAGCCTGACCCAGGCCGAAAATGCCCTGAAGGAGGCACAGACCTCCCTGGCGGAATCCACCGCCAAGACCAGCGAGCTGGAAGGACAGATTGCCCAGCTGGAAACCACCAGGCAGCAGGCCGAAGACAGCATAGCCCAGCTGACCCTGGAAAAGGAAGCCCTAGAGAAATCCTCTGCCGACCTGACCAGCCAGGTGGAAAGCGCTTCTGCTGCCGCCGCTGCCGATGGCGCCACCATTGCCGACCTGGAAAAGGCCAAAGCCGACCTGGAAAAGACCGTGGAAGACCTGACCGCCCAGGCAGAAGCCGCCGCCGCTGCTGACGATGCTGCCATTGCCGAACTGGAAAAGGCCAAAGCTGACCTGGAAAAGACCGTGGAAGACCTGACCGCCCAGGTGGAAGCCGCCGCCGCCGACCTGGCTGCCGCCCAGGCTGATGCTGAAAAGCTGGCCGGAATGGAGGCCGTCCTGACAGAAACCGAAAAGGCATTGGCAGACCTGCAGGCCACCGATGCCGTGAAGGCTCTGGCTGATGCCCAGGCCGCACTGGAAGCCGCCAATGCTCAGCTGGCTGCCTATCAGCAGGCCGCCGAAAACGCCGCCAAGTACACCCCCAAGACCATTGAAAAGTAAAACTGCAAACAAGAAGGCTCCTCCGCGCTGGCTGTGCGGAGGAGCCTTTCTGCATCAGTAGCATGGCATGCGCCATGCCAATCATCCCGTTACACCTTGCAATACCCGTTCATGATGGTTTCCAGCACGTTCAGCTCCTTTTCGGCAGCGGTCTGGTCGGCACCCTTGGCAAACAGGTAAGCCTTCAGCTTCGGCTCGGTGCCGGAAGGACGGACGATGATCTTGTGCCCGCAGGCCAGCTGGAAGGACAGCACATCGCTGGCAGGCAGGCCGGTCTGGTCGTTCAGATAGTCGATGCGCTCGGCAGTCTGCAGCTGCTCCTGGGCAAAGGCATCCATGGGCTGGCGCAGGGTAGCCATCAGGCTATTCATCTTCTGCTGCCCGCTCTCGCCCTCGAACTCGAAGGTCAGCAGCCGCTGTGCAAAGAAGCCGTACTCCCGGCGCAGCTGCTCCAGCTTGTCCAGCATGGTCATGCCCTGGGTCTTCAGGTTGGCAGCCATCTCCAGCACCAGCACGGCGGCGTTCACGGCATCCTTGTCCCGGACATCCGTGCCGGACAGGTAGCCGTAGCTCTCCTCAAAGCCAAACACATAGCGCTCCGCATGGCCTTCCTTTTCCAGCAGGCCAATCTGCTCGCCAATGAACTTGAAGCCCGTCAGCACATTGCGCAGCTCCACGCCGTAGTGCTGGCAGATGGGCACTGCCATTTCCGTGGTGACGATGGTCTTCACCGCCACAGGGGGCAGCCCGCCGGGCTTGCGGTGGCTGCACACATAGTCCAGCAGCAGCACGCCCATATCGTTACCGGAAATCAGCTGTACCTTATCGCCCACACGGACACCGGCGCCAATGCGGTCGCAGTCCGGGTCGGTAGCGAAGCAGAAATCTGCCTGCGTATCGATGGTTTTCTGAATCGCCAGCGCCATGGCCTCGCGAATTTCGGGGTTCGGGTACGGGCAGGTGGGGAAGTGACCATCCGGGTTCTCCTGCTCCGCCACAATATCCACCTGGATGTTTCCCATGCGCTTCATCATTTCCCGCACGGGCACGTTGCCGGTGCCGTTCAGGGGAGAATACACCACATGCAGCGGCGCCTTGCAGGGCGCAAGCTGTAGCTTGGCAATATCCTGATAATAGCTTTCGATGGTGTCATCCTGGATGTAGTGAATCTTGCCGGC
>CAYMOM010000016.1:0-24855 GCA_964391995.1 uncultured Faecalibacterium sp. | reverse complement strand
GACGGAGCGCAAATCCTCGAAAAAGTGGCTTTGCCACTTTTTCGACACCCTGAGCGCACACTGTTTCCAATGTGCGCAAAGGCTGCTGCTAAGATGCTGAAAACGCAGCTTGCAAAGGCCCGTAGTGGGTCGCCGTTCCCATGTCATTGACAATCCACATTTCAGGAGGAATAACTTATGAGCAGAAAAAAAGAATAAAACCACTGTGGAACTGCAAGCCGCAGCAGTTCATCTTGACCAGGAGATACGATAACCTGGCGAGTCTGCAACTCTGTTACTTAACGACACCCTTTTTCAGAATGATGTTTGCATACTGAGAGGTTTCACCTGTGGCAACAATGCAATATGCATTTTTTGCACGCTCATAGTAAGCAAAACGCTCAATGAATGTAGGATGGCTCTGGGGCTCTGCCTGTTGCAGTATGTCGGTGTAGGTTTCCCAGATTTCCGGTACGAAGTTATCCTCAGGCACAACCTGCATCAGTGCGAAGTGATCCTTGTCATACTGATCCAGCGGAATCAAATGAAGAATGCCTTCCAGCAGGGCAGGAATACCAATACCATCGGCACGCACCACCTGAGGCCCCAGGCCCATGGCCGGAAAATGGGCATCAGCCAGGACAAGTTCGTCACCATGACCCATTTCACTCAGTATCTTCAGCAGTTCCGGAGAAATCAATGGAGAAATGCCTTTCAACATAGAAGGTGCTCCTTTCATTATTCAGCCATATGGTGTACATAGGGCATATCGGGCAGATTGTGGAAACGGTAAAAATGCTCCGCATTCTGGTGGAAAAACAATTGCTTTTCCGTTGAGGAAAGCAAGGAGGATTTATCCACAAAGTCCCAGCTCATTCGATAGGTAATGGCTGTCATGGTACGGGGATAATCAGAACCCCACATCAGCTTGTTCATGCCGCAGATATCCCTTGCCTCCAAAATCGCCATTACCGCTGATGGATAGGGATAGAATTCCCGGTTGAACAGCCAGGTGATGCCTCCGCTTTCCACAAACACATTGGGTGCCTGTGCAAGGCGAATCTGCTCCTGCCAGCCAGGTGTGGTCACCATACCGAAGTGGCCGATAGCCATACGCACATTGGGGTACTGCTGGATCATCTCACGCAGAGAAGCAACCTGAGTATCACCATCGGCCAGGTCAAGACTGATGAACTTGTCCTCCCGGGCTGCCAGGGCAAACACATCGTCCAGCTTGGTCAGGTCTGGATCTGCTAATCGCCCCGCACAGATCTTGATGCCGTCCGCCCAGGAAATGTCTCCCAGCGGCTTTTCTTCATACAAAGCGCAGACGCGGATGCGCACAGGATACTCCTGCCTCACTTGCTGAAGATAAGCATCCTGGTTACCGTCGATGTATTCCTGGGTCACCACAGCACCAGCCACCTGGGCAAAATCCATGTTGGCAAGAAGCCGCTCCACGCTGTTCACGCCATCAGTCATATAGGCTGGCATCATCTGTCTGATCTTGCCGCCAAACATACTGCGGCCGCCGCCAAGGTCATATACAGGCAAGCCATTGACGCGGCCTGCCTGTTTGCACCATAGGTGAAGATGGGCATCAATCATGGTTCTGCCTCCTCCTTATACAGGATCACTGAAGCGGAGCAGCACTTTTTCCAGCGTGCCATCGTTATGGGTCAGGGCCTCAAAAGCCTTGGCTGCATCCTGTGCTTCGTACACGGCGCTAACCATCTTCATCACATCCACCTTGCCAGAGGAAACAATATCGATCAAAGCCTCAAAATCCGCCGTATAGGCATTGCGGCTGCCGAATACGTTCAATTCTTTCTTCAAAAGGATAGAGTGCAAGAAGGTAGTCTCCGTCTTGCCGTTGCCGATAAGAATCAGGTTCGCGCCCTGGGCTGCCTGATCAATGCAGGTCAGGAAGGTGGCAGACTGGCCACACGCCTCCACACACACGTCAAAACCGTTGCCGCCGGTAATGGCCTGCAACTGTGCAGCGGTATCGGGAGATTTTGCGTTCACCACATGGTCTGCACCAAAGGACCTGGCCATATCCAACCGGCCATCCAGCACATCGCTGACAGTAACCTCAGCGCCCTTGACCTTGGCGGCCAGCAGCGCAAAAAGCCCGATGGGGCCCGCGCCCGTGATCAACAGCTTGTCGCCGGGCTTGACCTGAGCGCGGCTGAGGGCATGCTGGCTGATGGCGAAGGGCTCAATCAGCGCCAGCTGCTGGGCAGATAAGCCCTTACTGGGAATGATGCGGCTCACGGGCATACGGATATATTCGCAGAAAGCGCCATCCCGCTGCACACCCATGGTCTGGTTGTCGTTGCAGGCGTTGACCAGGCCCTTGCGGCAGGCATAGCATTCACCGCAATTGAAGTAGGGGTTGCAGGTGACAATGTCTCCAACCTTCAGCTTTTTGTCGTTTTCGCAAATGCTGACGATCTGTGCAGAAAACTCATGGCCGGGAATGCGGGGATACGTTGTAAAGGGCTGATTGCCGGTAAAGGAAGCCACATCTGCACCGCAGATACCGCAATACAGTATCCGCAGCAGAGCCTCGCCTTCCTGGGCGACAGGTGCTTCCATATCAACAACTTCAATTTCATATGGTTTGGCAATGGTTACAGCTTTCATGATGCAAATTCCTCTTTTCAGCGGGTAGTGTCAATGTAGTCCTTGTTCCAGATGACCGCCGTTTTCAGCGGTGCGCCTTTGCAATAGATCTTGTTTTCATAGGCAGCAATGGGATCGGCAGTAAACTCATCACGCTCGATCAACCCAACAATCTCATGGTAGCGGCTGCAGGCAAGCATTTCGATGGCCTGCTCCATATGATCCTGACGGAAGTTGATGGAGCCGAAGATCAAATGGTTCTCAAATCCGAATGGCATGGTATCGTAAGTGACTTGCGGACCCAGGGAGAAGCTGTTGTATATACCGTTGCAACCCAGCACCTTGTGCTGGAAAGCAATCTGATGATCCACATTTACGCCGCTGGCGCCAATGAACATGGTAGCACGGCCGCCCAGCGTGTTAATGATGGCGGCAGCCAGATCCTCGTTGGCGGCAAAGTTGTTCTGGATGTAGGTTGCGCCGGTCTGTTCCAGCGCAAAGCGCACCTTCAAGCTCTCGGGCTCATCCAGGCCAACAAAAACCAGTTTGGCATTGGGGTGCTTCTGACGGATAATATCGCCGATAAACATACCGGTGGTACCCAGACCGAAAACCACCGTACGCTGGAAAATATCGTCCGCAGCAATCATACGGCCCTGCTCCAGACTGCAATGGTGGCGGCGTGCGCTCTGACGGAACCAATGAGCGCTGCCCAGGTCCTCCATGCGTTCCAGTTGAAACAGCATGCAGGCAAAGGGATCCGAGAAGACCATTTTCTTGGCGAAGGACAAATCCAGTTTGCCATCGTTAACATAACCTTGCGGGATCGGCAGCAGCATATCGGGATTGACGTACATGTCATCGCAGAAAAGGCCATCAGCCTGATCGCAGCCGTATTCAAAGTAGGTCTCGTCTTCGGTGTAGCGGGTGGGATCGATGCTGTCGCCGCCGCGGATAAGCACTATGGCGAAACGATTCTCCGAGGGTACCCACACAATGCCTTCATGCCCGTTGATCAGGCGGTTGGTACCGGCGGGGAATTTCTTGCCCAGCAAGCCTTTGCTGCCCATGTGCATCAGTTCATTATCCGTGCCGCAAAACCCCACCAGCACTGGACGAACCAGAACACCTTCTTTCACGGGCTCGCCGCGCAGACGCTGCCTGGGCGGATTGATCAGCTCCACTTCGCCGTAAACAAGTGGCTTTACTGGATCATTCTGAAAATACGTACCGAATGTCTTCATGTGTATACCTCCTGATTATCCAAATGAACAGCAATGCCCTCGAAGGGAGCTTTGATTTCAATGGTCAGAAGACCGTTTTCCAGGCTGATAGCATTATCCTCGCTGCACATTATCCGGCAGATGCGTTTGCCCTGAACCGGCAGCTGAACCTTCTTTGGCAGCTGACCGCCGAAGGTATGTACGGTGACCAGGGTCTCACTCTCCGTGGCGCGGACAATGCCCTGCCATCCCTCGGGATGCCGCCAAGAAGCGGATACCTTGCCATGAAAGGTACTCACACCATCGCGGATAATACCCCGTACAGCCTTGAAGAAGGCGATGCCCTCGTCCACCTTCTTCCACTGCTGAGCATTCAGCTGCAGCACATCACCCGAGAGGCACATTACCCCCAGGAAGGTATTGATGAGCGAATAGTTGATACGGCGCAGACTGTCCGCAGCACGGAGTACCGCCCAGATCTGGCTCTGGCCGGGAAGAATCAGCCGGTGAAGCTGTGCGGCAATGATGGGAATTTCCGGGCATTCGTGGGCGTCGGAGAAGGAGGCCATATCACTAGCCCCCATAAGAGAAGGTTCCAGACGATGTCCACCGGAGGCACAATTTTCGATATACAGGTGAGGAATGGCTTCCCGCATGGCGCGGAAAAAGCGCAGCGTACCCTGCATATTCTGGCGCAGCCCCTCGCCCAGGCTGTCGGGATCATCGCAGCCCACACCAATACAATCGTTATAGTCTACTTTGATGTAATCAAAACCGCAGTCCTTGAGCAGCCCGATGACCTTCTCAGCCAGGTAAGCCTGTACCCTCTCCTGCCGCAGGTCAAGGAAACGGCGGTTGTCTGTATCAATCACCACACCTCTGCGCTTGAGAAGCATGTCTTCCTGCTGGAAAATATCCGCGTCCCGGGCGCAGGTTTCTGGCTCGAACCAGATACCAGGCTTTAAGCCAGCTGCGCGGATGGCATCGGCTGTAGCCTTCAGCCCCTGGGGAAAAAGATGATCCTCATTGGGTACCCAGTCTCCGCCGCAATCACTCCAACCTCCGTCGCCCTTGGCATACCAGCCCGCATCCATGACCATAAAGTCGATCTCATGATTCTTGAGACATTGGGCAATCTCCACCATATTCTTGTGAGAGGGTTCGCCCCAGGTGGTACAGTATTCGTTGAAAAGCACCGGAAGGGGTACATCCCGGCGAAGCCAGTTTTCCTTCTGGATAGTCTGCAGCCGCTGAGAGGCAGCATCCACGCCGCAGGCGCCCACGGTAACGTAGCATACCGGTGTTTCAAAGGATTCGCCGGGCTGGAGAGTCTTGCACCAATGGCCGTAATCTTCGTCTGGCAGACCCATGGACATGCACAGGCCATCGTCCTTGCGGCGAATTTCCGCTTGCCAGGAGGAAGGACAGGCCAACTGCATGACCCAGGTAACGCCTGCAGAAACATCTTCAATCGCCACAAAGGGGAACCACTGACGCACTGGCATGGATCCCACCTGACCGAACTTTTCCACGCGCAGGGCATGCCCCGTCCAGGATCGTTCCAGATGAAGATCTTCGAGCGTCTCGCTTTGCAGGCGTCCCTCGGCACTCCAGGCGCTGCGGGCGCGGTGAATCACAATTGCCCCCTGAGCGTCACCCACACTAAAAGGAGTAATCTGACCCATGTTGGCGCTGGTAAGCATGTCCAGGGTAACAGGCGCTGCCGTATTGTTTTCAAACACAGTCACGATGCGTACAGCCTGCAGGCCTTCATGCCAGGTGAGCCGGTGATGAGCAACGCGGCCTGTACCATCGGAAAGTGTAGTGACTACAGTATCACCTTGAACTTTCTGACCGGCCAGTGTCATACGGGAAGAAGCAGGCGTCGTAGCCATGGTGTGTCCATTGCCATAGCCGTTGGGCAGCTGATCCCCCCGGACATGACATTGCACCAAAGGTTCAACGGCCCATTTTTTATCCAGCACATCACAGGCTTTGCTGACCGGGATAAGCATCATGCCCACATGGCCGTGCTCGTCAGTCATATAGCGCAGGAGCATATCCCCCAGGGGGTACTCTCGATACAGTTGCATACCGGAACCTCCTTATTCCAGGGTGAAAGACAGCAGCGCAACGCTGCCGTTGCCGTGATAGGTCAGATAGATTGCCCGAATACCATCGGGAATGCATACATCAGCAGAGAAATCTGTCCAGATATTGGCGAACTTCAGCGGAACCTGGGCAAGCTCAGGACCGTCCCAGGCTGTTTTTACGCTGAAATATCCCCCGGCATAACCCCGGGTGCGCAGGGTGATTTTCCTCACGCCTTGACAATCAAAATACTTGAAGCCGCAGGTGGCAGAATCCGTCATATTCATGATGTAAGCAGGTTCCTGGTCACCATCCCGGCCATCCTGGGTAATACGCGGGAAACGACCATCCAGCCAGAAGTCATTCTTGCCTGCACCGCCGGAGTACATATTCTCTTCACGGGTAAACAGATTGCAGGCGATGTAGGCAGGATAGGTTCCCTTGCCCTTGAGAGGCCCACCGTTAAGACCACAGGAGGTCATCTCCACCTGGGGAATGGATCCGTCCGGCAAAAGCTGTACCCGCTCTGCCATGCCCTGACGGCTGAAATTGGTGCCATCGGTATGGCGGTGATAGAAGATGTAGTATTCTTTGCCGATCTTCACCAGGCCGCCGTGATTGTTCGCCCCATAGTACATGGGCTTTTCTGCAGGCTTATAGGTAGAAATGCCAATGTCATTATTGCTGATGATCACGCCGCCATAAGTAAAACCATGGTCAGGATAACGGCTGATGGCGTAGCAAAGCTCATGCATAACTACAGAGGAATACACGAAATAGTACAGATCTCCAAACTTCCGGATGGAACTGGCCTCAAAGAATTCATGGCCCTCGAAACCAGAGCCTGCAGAGTAAGAGCCGGAAGGGACAAGCGTGCGGGGCGCCTGGGTCACGGTGAGCATATCCTTGTCCAGCAAAGTCACCATGGGACCATGACGGGTTTTGTCATATCCCCAGCAAAAACCGGTATACAGGTAGGTCTTGTCGCCTTCAGTGATCACGCCAGGATCAAACTGAGGCTCATCGCCATCCTTATCACCCAGGAGCGTGCCGTCGGGATAATGCACATAACCGTAAAACTGATACTGCCCAGCAGGTGTATCGCATACCGCGACAGAAACAACGCTGACATGATCCAGCACATAGTACAGATAGTAACGGCCGTCGGGCCCCTGGGTCACATCAGGTGCGTAAAGACACATGGAACCGTCCTTGTTAAATGGATCAGCTGTTTTGGGGTAAATCACACCCTCGTACCGCCAGTCGGCCAGGTTATCCACAGGAGCAGACCAGCAGACGTAATCATTCAGACAATAGACATGGCCCCGGAACTGGTCGTGTGAGCCATAAACATATACCCGGCCACCAAAGACATGGGGTTCGCCATCGGGCGTGTATTCCCAGCTGGGAAGGTAAGGATTGTAGGCTTGCATGATACAACGTCCTTTCTCTTATATGATGTTGATAATGACCTTTGCTTCCGCCAGGCCTTCCGCGCAGCATGTGACCGTCACGCTTCCCTGTGCGCCGGGGATCACGCGGAACACAGCCTGTACATGCCCTGTTTCCATGGTATGGCAGGGATTGGAGTAGTTTTCTGTTGTTTTGATAGCGCTGCTGCCAGCACCCATGAACACCGCGCCGCCCTCTGCCGAGAAAGTGACTTCACGGCCGTTTTCCAGGATGGGCAGCCCCTGGGAATCCGTAAGCTGTGCATCCACAAAGACGAAATCATCAATGCTGCTATCCAGGATGTACTTATCCGGCGTCAAACGCAGCACGCGCACCTCATCGGGTGTACGCACGGTATGCCGGGCGCCTTCCTTTCCAGCAGAATACTCCACCGCAGTAAGTTCGCCGGGCTGATAGGGAATTTCAAAGCTTGCCTTGTACTCGCAGGCTTTGGCCCGGGCCATTTCCTGTCCGTTAAGGAACAACGCAACCTCTTCGGCCTGGGTGTAGACAGTTATACGGGCAGGCTTGCCTTCCCAGCTGGGATAGTTCCAGTATTCCTGCACCAGCGGCCAGCCCCACCACATGGGATAAACCTTGTGCTCGTACAAGGCGGGATCTTCCACTGCCAGGTAAGGCCGCTTAGCAATACCCCACACACAGTCGCGGTAATAAGAGCGTGGTTTCTTACGACAGCACACGTCCAGATCACCGCAGCCGGAAAGACGATAGGGATAATCAGCCAGCATCCACGGACGCTCGTCCACCTCAGTACGGCCAACGCCCACCTCGCCCAGATAATCCACAGCAGTCCACATAAAGTCGCCGATCACCCAAGGGCATTTTTTCACAATCTCCCACCCGTGGTAAATATCGCACCCCACTGTTTCAGAGGCGCAAATGATCCGCTCCGGAACGGCGGTGTGATCCTTTTCCAGACGATCGCGCATGTAATTATAGCCAACGATATCAAGCGGACTGGCGTACTCTTTTGTTGCTGTCAGGAAATAGTCCTGTTCCTTCAGAAGATTGGCTTCAATGCCATTAACATTTCCCTGCGGGGAAACATTGTTCAGCGCATTGGTTACCGGGCGCGAAGGATCGAGCTGGCGGAAATGCTCCGCCAGTTCCCTTGCCAACTGATTGCCGCCGGAATGTCCATCCCGCTCGGGGATCTCGTTGCCGGTGGAGTACATGATCACGCAGGCGTGGTTACGGTCACGCCGCACCATGGCCTCCACGTCAGTGCGCCAGGTCAGGTCAAAAACGATGCTGTTGTCGTAGGGCATTTTAGGATCACGCCACATGTCGAAGGCTTCGTCCATCACCAGCATACCCCAGCGGTCACAGGCCTGCAGCAATGCATCGGAGGCAGGATTATGTGCGCTGCGGATGGCGTTGAATCCGCTGGCCTTCAGTGCACGGATTTTTCTTTCTTCCGCCTTCAGATAGGAAGCTGCGCCCAGAATACCGTGATCATGATGGATACACCCACCCCGCAGTTTGATGGATTTTCCATTGAGCATAAGCCCTTCCTGCGCATTCCATGCCAGGGTGCGCAGACCGTAAGCCATGGAACTCTCATCAGTAACCATTTCGCCATCCAGCAGTTCAATCCTGACCTGATGGAGATACGGATCCTCATCCGACCACAGCCGGGGTGACGGCACGAGCAGCACAGTTTCTGCCTGTATGGTGTGCCCGGGGATGATCTCCACAGGTACAGTCTGGCTTGCAACAGGTGTGCCCTGCGCGTCCGTAAGAGTAACGCGGACCTTGCGCTGAGCAGGTGCGTCTGTTTCATTACAGACCTCCACCCGGGCAGTTATCTGCGCGGCTCCGTCCTTCAGTTCAGTTACCAGCGCTGCGCCACGCCAGGGCAGGAAGACATGATCTTGCACCAGCAGTTTCACACCACGAAAGATACCCGTACCCGTATACCAGCGGGAATTGGGTACATCCCTGTTGGCGGCAGAAACACGGATCAGGTTGTCTCCCTCATGCAGAAAGGGCGTCAGATCGCATTGAAAAGCAGTATAGCCATAATGCCCGCGGTGAACAAACTGGTGGTTGACCCGCACCACAGCATTGTGATAAACGCCGTCAAAGGCCAGGGAGATTCGCTTGTCCCGCCACGCTTCATCGATGGTGAGCGTCTTCTCATATTCGGTGGAGCAGCCGGGATAATATGCGCCTGCATGGCTGGAGATGTGATCCGCTGCCGTATCATAACGGATGTTGTCATCATGGGGAAGATCTACTTCGCGGGGTGTGCGGGGCATATGCCACTCCTCGGGCTCTGGTGTGGGATAGGTCATCCAGGAACGATTGAAATCAATGATCATGGTTTATTACCTCGCTGTAAATTGGTCGATTCTTATATATGCCGGGTGAAACTGCTGACAATACTGGCTGATGCAGGGCGGCGTTTTTTCCACAGCAACGGTCTGCCCGGAGGGGAGCATCTCCATCATTTCGCCATACAAGCGCAACTGAACAGCTCTTCGATGAATTTCACAGGGAGCAGGATCATTGAAGAACTCCTTGCTGCAGGCAAGCACTACACCCTCCGGAAATACAAACTCGCTCAACGGTCCGCAGTAAAGCTGCTGCATCTGGGAATCCCAAAGCGTCAGCACGGGCTGTTCTGTCTTGTGATCTGGTTTTTTTCGCCTTTGGAACAATGCGTTCACCTCATTTCACAACCCATGCATAGATCAACACAACAGCCATCACCGCGGCGGTAAGGAGTTTGATTACCGGCATGCGTTTGAGCAGCCAGTCGGATGCATCCATTGTCCTGCGGGCGCCAGCCACCAACACCAGCATTGCCGCAGAGGGCAACAGGAACGCTATACTATAGATGATCAGCGGCAGCGTTGTTCCCCGACCGGCATTGGCCATCAAAACCGCCACATACACCTGTCCGGCACACAGAAATTCACCGGCAGCTACCAACATCCCCAATGCCAGAGCACTCAACCCCAAGGCCTTGCCAGGACGCGTCAAATTCTGCTGGATCCTTTGGCGGATTTTTCCTCGCAGAACAGCGGGAAGCTGATTGCGAATGCTGCCATATTGCTCTGCCCGGGCATGGAAAGCATCCATCAGATTTAGCACGATCAGTACTGCGCCGATCACTGTAACTACCACACGAACGACCAGGGGCAGCCACGAGGGAGCATACAGCGTCCACAGCCTGGCAAAGCCCAGGCCGATTAGCAAATACACCACCAATTTGCCGGCCAGGTAGATAAGACCATTGCCCAAAACACTTCGCCGCATGGAAAGAAGTATGCCCATCATCACCAGCAGCATGGACAGCGCACAAGGGTTCAACCCTGCCGTTATACCTGCCAACGCAGCACCCACAAGGGAAAGCGTATCATCCCCTGATACGGCGGATGATTCTCCTGCTTCAAAACGGGGTGTGTTCAGCGCAGCGCCGGAACGAAGCAGCGGCAAGAACTCTTCCCGGATGGCATCTTCGCCAGCCAGCACAGTCGCACCCATGAGAATCAAAGGAGCTTTGCGCTGCCGGTCAGGCACCTGATACAGTTCAAACAGTGCCATGGCTGCAGCCGGATCTGCGCTGAGGTTGATCTCCTGTACCTCCACATTGGAAGAAACAAGCTGTCCATCTACTTCCACAGGGACGATGGCAGGATGCTGTTCAACGGTTTTGCTTGCGTTGGCACAGCTGTTGCAGGCCGTTGCTGTAAGGAAATACACTACGCTGCGGTTATCTCTTGCCGCTGTGCCGAAGTGAGACTCCAACCCTCTGGCGATGGAAGATGTGCCTGCATAACCCTTGCCATCCATGATCAGCAGCGGCAGCTGTTTGTCCGCATCGCTCCAGCCGGCTGTGGCTTGATCGTAAGCAGCGCGTCCTTTGGCATGATAGACATTGTGAAAAACAACCTCGTGGCCAGAAAGATCCTGCCCTGTTAAGCGGTAGAACTCCTCGGCGAAATTTTCCTCAGGCGTGCAGCTTTCGCAAGCGTTGAGATAAAAATACTGCAACGTCTCCTGCTGAGCTGCGGCTGTGCCGATGGTGAAGCATATCAGCAGCACCAGCAGTAATTTTGTTATTCTCATGGGATGAGCTCCCCTTCTTCAAGTTACAGCTTTACGGTGATTTCTTCACCGGTATACACCAAGGAAATTGTCTCCTCACCGAAGCGATGCAGCAGCAACGGACATTCATGACGCATGCCCGGGAAGCTGCCCTGACGAGCGCTCAGCGTAAGCAGACCATCGGTATCATTCCAGTGCATGCTGATACGCATGCTTTCACCATCCTCGTAGCCATAACCATCGCCGGCGTCATTATACAGGGTGAAATCTCCGTCCCTGCCGGGATAGACAATGATCTCCAGCGGGAGCATGGATTGTGCTTCGGTGGAAGGCGCCACGCTTCCCCAGGGCAGGATTGCACCGGCACGGACATACATGGGAATCACATCCAGCGGTGCCTGGGTGAAAATCGTCTGCCCACCTTCAAGCTGCCTGCCGGTATGCAGCTCAAACCAGGCGAATCCTGCTGGAAGGTATACACTTTCCGCGTTATCATACTGTGTGATCGGAGTGGAATTGGGGAAATAGAGCATGGGCCGGGTCACAGGTTTGACGAGCAGCGCATCACCCAGCATCATCTGATCATCCAGCTGTCGCAATGCCTTGTCCTGCGGGAAAACCAGCGCGGGAATCCGCAGCATGGGAACACCGGCAGCGTTTGTTTCAGCCATGAGCGTGTAGAAATAGGGGATCAGCTTGTACCGCAGACAGATAGCCTTCTCAATGGCGTCGTAGAAAAGCTCACCCTTTTCACCAAAACGCCAGATCTCCCTGGGCGTACCGGTGCCGTGGGCACGCATCATGGGCAGGAACGCAGCATACTGCATCCACCGGACAAACAACTCACGATAACCCAGGTCGTCCACGCCGGCATCGAAATCTCCTTCATAGAACCAGGGCGCCCAGTTTCCGTTGGGGAAGAAAGCGCCGATATCCGTGGACCAGTAGGGTTCGCCTGTAGCGCAGAAATTCAACCCCTCCGGCACATGACGACGCAGCGTCTCCCAATTGGCGGATACATCGCCGCTCCAGGTTACAGTAGCGTAGCGGTGCTGACCGGCATAGGAAGAGCGAGTCAGATTGCAGACACGTTTTTCCCGGGTCACATTACGCTGGCCTGAATAAATCCCCTGGGAGTGGAAAAGGCTGAACAGGTTGATCTTCGCCGGGTCAATATAGCGCTTGGCTTCATCGGTATTTTTGCGGGCACGGAGGAACGCGGCGGGACGCACAGAGCCATTCCAGTCGCTCTCAAAGGGCTCGGAGCAATCACACCACCAGGCGTCTACGCCATAAGCAAACAGGTTTTCGTTTGCTTGTTTCCAGTACAGCTCTCGGGCTTTGGGATCAAAGGCATTATAGATCAGCTGATTGCCCAGCATAAAGCCATTTTTCTGCATTTCATGGCGGTCGGCATTATGCTCTCCCTGCATAGACGGCCAGATGGAAACCATGAAGCGCACATCCATATCATGCAGGCCCTGGATGAACCCGGCAGGATCAGGGAAGCGTTCCCTGTCGAAGGTTTTCCAGCCCCACTGGCCCTGGGGCCAGGACTGCCAGTCCAGAACGATCATATCCATAGGAACATTGCGGCGGCGGTATTCAGCTGCAACGGCAAGCATCTCCTCTGCATCTACATAACGTTCTTTTGATTGTATATAGCCCAGAGCATATTTGGGCAGCATGGGCGCTTCGCCCGTCAGAAGACGGTAACGTTCCATCAACGAAGCATAGCTGCCGTCACCATAGAAGAAATACCAGTCCAGCTCATCAGCACAATCAGCCCACAGGCTCATACCGTTCTGCTCGTCCTGGAAGGACATCATGCATCCCATGTCAAACAGCAGGCCCCACCCCCTTGTGGAAACGAGCACCGGCACCACAGCCTTCATATTGTGCTGGTAGAGCAGCTGAGATTTGCCGCGAAGATTGCCGTAGCCCTCTTCGTGTGAGCCCAAACCATATATGGCTTCATCCGCCTCCAACACAAAGCGTTGAATGCATTCATATCCGGTGCGGTCCTCCCAGGTGCGGCTGGGGGTAGCCCAGGCGCGGGCACCATCCACACTCTGCCCTTGTTCGACCTGTGCATTCTCATAGCTGTGGAGAATAACAGGAATCTCCTGTAAGTCACAAGGACGGCGGTCCGGCTCCTGGAGAAGGATATTTCCTGCTTCATCAAGGAAAGCCAGCGAACCGGTGGATTTGGATGCACGCACTGTAACCCCGCCGCAGGAAAACAGCAGAGCATCGTTGTTTTCGGCGGTGCTGGCCATGGCCTTATCCGTGCACACGACAACAGGACTCGCCGTATCAAGAAAGGAGTCACGGCGGGTGCGGGTGATGCGGATCACACCATGACTGATGGCACTTATGCGGGTGGATACGTGGCGATGGTTCAGATGCATTTCATACTGCACGGATAAAGCCTCCTCAAAAGAAAATGGATAAAAAAGTTGCGGACTGCCCGTTTTGGACAGTCCGCAACGGCTAAACGTTACTTGGACAGACTCTTCTGATAGGAATCGTAAGCGTCCTGCATGACCTTGACATAGCCGTCAACGTCCATCTTCTTCAGCTCAGCCAGATAAGCATCCCAATCGGCTTCAATATCCATGTCACCAGTAATGAAGCGGATGGTAGCAGAGTTGGCATAAGCGCCCACAGACAGGGCGTATTCAGCGATCTGCTTGGACTGAGTTTCGGTGTAGGGCATGTTGGGCACGATGGTGGCCACATCGGCAGCATACTCATGGTAAACCTGCGCAGCACGATACAGCACAGCCTCCACGTTCAGGTCGGGGTTTTCCACGCCCTCGCCCTCACGCATCTCAGCGGTATCGCAGCGGATAGCGCCATCGGCATCCCAGGTAGCATCTTCGAAACTGTAACCATAGGCCGCCCAGTCGGTGGAGCCATCTTCCTTGGTCTTTTCGGGGAAAAGCTTCACCCACTTGGAGGTGCCGCCGCTCAGGCTGGGCAGTTCATCCGTCCACTTCCAGCTGATGCCTTCCACGCCGGAGGTCTGCACGCGGTTGCCTTCCTCGGAAGCCAGCAGGTCGAACATGGCAACGGCGATCTCGGGATATTCGCACTCGGAAGAAACCAGGCCTACACAAGTGCCGAAGTAGTTATCCAGGCTGGTGAAAGCCAGCTGCACGCCATCGGGGCCCTTCAGCGGGGGCAGCAGAGTCCAATTCTGCCATTCGCCGGGCTGCTGAGACCAGAAGTTGTCATTTTCGGGCATGGGGCCGCCACCACTCACAGCAACGAGGTGATCCTCGTTGTCCATGGTAGCATTGCACTGGTCGGCAGTCTGGGTATAGGTCTGGGAATCCAGCAGGCCTTCCTTGTAGAGCTTGTTCATGAAGCGAAGGGCATCGCGATAGGCAGCGCTCTGCAGGTTGTAAACAATCTTGCCATCTTCAACCACAAAGCCGCCGGCGATGGTGGGGTTGGTGTTGGAAATGAAGTTATTGTTCTGCACGAAGGCATTGGAGATGAACACGAAGGGATCGGTGGCCCAGCCATCCAGATAGCCGGTCATGGGGATCTCATCAGCCTTGCCGTTGCCGTTGGGATCCATGGTCTTGACCTTCACCAGGAAGTCATACAGCTCGTCGGTGGTAGTGGGGATCTTGCCATCGTTGAGGGAATCAACCCAGGGCTGATAGATCCACATACGAGCCTGATGGCTGCAGTGGAAGCACTCGTTGGTATCGCCGTAGGTGTAAATGTTGCCATCGCTCATGGTCAGGTCGCCAAGGCGGGCAGGAGACAGATCGTTCAGCTTATTCCAGTTGGCGCTGGTTTCCAGGTACTTGTTCAGCGGGATAACGACGCCTTCCTGGCCATACAGCATGCACTCAGCCTTGCTCCAGCGGGTGTTGATGAACACGTCGGGCAGCTTCTCGGTGCTATACAGCATCAGGTTCAGCTTGGTCTTGCCATCCTCGCCGCTGCCGGCGTAGACAAAATCAAGATTGATGTTGGTCTTTTCCTTGATCCACTGAGTAACATAGTTGCTTTCGTAGTTCACGCCGCCCTCCATACCGAGAACGAACGCGGTCAGAGTCACTTCCTCTTCCAGAGGGAAAACAACTTCTGCCGTTGCGGCGGTGACGCTGAGCATCATCACCAGGGCCAGCAGACATGCCAGGAACCGCTTAGTCATGGGAAAACCTCCTTGAATTTCTTATTGCAACCGGATCGCGCCGAGCTCAAGCGCACCCGGTTAAGCCCGTGGAGAATTGGAATCAGCCCTTGACGGAGCCGATCATGACGCCCTGCACAAAATACTTCTGGATAAAGGGATAGAGGATCATCAGCGGCAGGGCAGAGATGATGATGGTACCATAGCGCAGGATTTCGCTGAGTTGCTGGTTCTTGTAATACAGTTCTGGGTTGGCAGCCGCCTTGGTAAAGTCCACATTGGCCATCAGCAGGATTTCGCGCAGGATCAGTTGCAGGGGGTATTTTTCCTTGTCGTTGAGGTAAATCATCGGGTTGAAGTAGCTGTTCCAGAAGCCGATGGCAATCCACAGTACCAGCACCGCCATGATAGCCTTGGACAGGGGCAGTACAATGGAAATCAGAAAACGGAACTCACCGCAGCCATCCAGCTCAGCAGACTCATGCAGCTCATTGGGGATGGAAGTGATGAAGAAGGTTCGCGCCACGATGACGTTATATGCGCTCAGCGCAGTGGGCAGGATGATCGCCCAAATGGTGTTCATCATGCCCAGGCTTACGATGAGCATGTAGTTGGGCACCAAACCGCCGCCAAACAGCATGGTGAACAGGAACAGCATCATGATGGGCTTGCGGCCAATCAGGGAAGAACGGGACAGCGGATACGCAGCTAGGATGGTGAGAACCAGGCCCAGAAGCGTACCGGAAATGGTATACAGGAAGGAGTTGGCAAAGCCAGTCCAGATGTCCTTATATTCCAGAATAGCCTTGTAACCGTCCAGCGTGAAATCGACAGGCAGCAGCGTTACCTTGCCGGAAATCAGCGCTTGGCCGGAGGAGAAAGAACAGCTGATGATGTACACAAACGGATACAGCACAACAATCAGAAACAACGCCATGAAAAGATAGTTGACTGCGTAGACAAGTTTATCCACAGTACAATCGTGGATCTTGTTTTTATGCGTCTTCATGTTCACTCGCTCCTTTCTTACCAGAATCCGTTTCCGGTCAGCTTGTTGGCTGCCTTATTGGAGACCATTACCAGCAGCAGACCCACCAGCGACTGAAAAAGACCAATGGCTGTACCATAGGAAAAGTCCGGCATGGAGGCAGCCAAGGATACCTTGTAGGAGTAAGTGGAAATAACCTCGGACGTGCTCAGGTTATTCTGATTCTGCATTGCCAGTACTTTCTCGTAGCCAACGCCCAGAATACTGCCCATGTTGAGGATGAGCATGATCGTTACCATGGGAGCGATGGTAGGCAGGTCGATATGCCACACACGCTGCAGCACATTGGCACCATCGATGGTGGCAGCCTCGTGCAGCTGAGGATCCACGTTGGAGAGGGATGCCAGGTAAATAATCGCACCAAAGCCTACACCCTGCCACACGCCCGACCACACATATAGATGGGGGAACGCATTCGGATCAGCCAGGATGTTGCTCTGCGTCATCGAATAGTAGATACGGCCCAGCGCACCTGTGCGGGTGTTGAACAGCATGTTTACCATACTGGCAATAACGATGGTGGAAATGAAGTAAGGGAAGTAAGACATCATTTGTACGGTCTTCTTGAACTTCACATTGTGGGTGTAGTTCAGGCACAGGGCCAGAATGACCGCTGTGGGGATGTTTACCAGCAGCGAATAGAGGGAAAGCACCAGCGTGTTGCGCAGCGTAGAGGCGAAATTGTAATTGCTGAAGAAGCGTACAAAGTTCGCCATGCCGTGCATATCAGCCCAAGGACTGCCAAAGATGCCCTTGCGAAGCTTGAAATCCTTGAAGGCCATGATGGTGCCACCCATAGGGATATAGTTGAAAATGATGATGAAAACCACCGGAAGGATGAGCATCACATAGAGCTCCCAGTGCTTCTTCATGTATCTGCCCCAGTTGCGCTTACGTTTTGCCTGGACCATCGCACAAACCTCCTCGACAAATGTATTTCCTGTCGTTTTCTCGGCCAGATCATACCACGCTGCCGCTAAAAAATAAATATACAATTCTTTGTCGGGCGTTTTCATTTGCCTCGGATGTCGAAACTGACGGATTTTCGCGGTACTTTTGGTCCGGCCGCGCTTTACAATGCCAGGCCAGCCTGTTTTCGCCATTAAAAAACAAATTCGTCTGCTCAATGCACAATAATTTGGATATGTACAAAACAGGAATTGTGCGATAATATACAACAGAAAGCTGATGATGCGAGCATCATCTGCATAGAAAAAAGAACGTTTCCGGAAAAATGCAAATATAACATAGAGAGGTGAATGTTATTGAGCGCCACTGCATGGCATCTTGCTCTACGCGAGATTGTTCAGAATAAAAAGGTTGTGCTGTCGCTGCTGCGCTCTTTTGCGCTGGTGTTTATTATACCGTTTTTGGTCAGCATTATGTTTTATGTGTCATCGCTTTGGCAGGCACAAAACAGTGCCATCGACATGAACAACCAAGTTTTGACCTCTGCTTCCGACCGGGTGGATCTGCGCTTGCAGGAAGTCAATAATATTGCCCACGAGATCGTCCATAACCCTGCCGTTCGCTCCTTTCAGGGGAAGACGACTGGCTTTTCCTATCCTAATTCGTATAAGCTGATTGAGGTCCGCAACGCATTGGGCGATTATTCCATGATGCAGAACTTCGTGGATCAGTATTTCATTCTGTTCAATGCTTCACAGATTGTGATGAACAATACTTTCATATATACATATGATCAGTTCTTTACGCAGTATCTGGTTTTTCCGGAGGATATCCGCGAGAGTGTGGTGCAGGCTATCCGTAATCGTACGCTGCACACCGGTCTCCATCCTGCGCAGGATATCACTATCCTGGAAAAAGCCGGCCGGTATTTGATACTCCTGCAGCCCTTGTATGATTTGGGCGATGGCTATCTGTGTATCCTGATCAATGAAGATACCTTCACCTCCATGTTCAAAAGTATCAATCTGGGCGATACCGGGTGCGTGTATGTGCTGGGCAGCGACGGCGAATTGCTAACAAGCGTTACCGGTTCCGCATGCAATCTGCTAGCCACCCACGAAGCGATTGAAGATTATGTTCAGCGTGCCCCTGCACAGACAGCCTTCACCCTACCCACCGCCAATGGCAAAATGCTGGTCAATCACCTGTATACCGCTGCAAACGGCCTGACCTTCATCTCTGCACAGCCCATGGACATCGTGCTGGAGCAGGTGAACCTTTACCGTGGACTGATGCTCATAGGCATTGCTGCATCGCTGATCATTGGTCTGCTTCTTTGCAATTATCAGGCGCGGCAGTTGTCCACCCCCATGATCTCCCTGATGGATGCGGTGGGCTTGCATGAGGGTGATTCCAAGGAAATTCTCAACGTTGTCGAAGATATGGTGGTCGCCCTGCGAACCAACAACGAAAGCCTTACCAAACTGGCCCAGGAACACCGTTTGCTCCTTCGTTCTTCCTTTGCCAGCCGTCTGCTTCGCGGTTCTTTTGCATCGGAAACAGAAGCCCTTCGCATATGCCAGTATGTTTGCCCTGAAAATGCCAATTTTTCTTTCGTACGCACACTACTTCTCCATCTGCAGGCATCCGCCCTTGAGGAGAATGATGAAAAGCGGCTCAAACTGTTGGGCTCTATGAAACTGGCCCTGAAGGATGTTTTGGAGACGGTGCTTCCCGGTTGCCTTTCTTACGACCTGGACGAAGAAACCTTGGCCCTGATCATTTTTGATCGGGATCAGGAAGAAATCGATGCACTGTATCAGCAACTGCTGTCCGTCTGTCCGCCGTACCTGCGCGAAAATCTCAGCGCTTTCGGCGGCAGACGACGCAATCCTCCCCTTCCCAAGGTTGCGCGTTCCTTCGAGTCTGCCCGTATCACCATGATGATCCACCAGCTTAATCCCATGAAGCACAAGCCTGCCATTATTTGGGCAGACAAGCGCTTTGCTACCATGCAATACTTCTTCCCGACAGATGTGCGCCACCAGCTTACAGAAAGCGTTAGCCACGGCATGCAGAACGAGGTGGAAAATGTACTGAAAGAACTCTTCCATGTAAATCTGGTGGAGCATCCCGTACAGCCCGCCATTTTCCGCTTGTTTGTATCCGAATTGCTTTCTACAGCAGTAAGCTGTGTTCCGCTCTTGTCCCAAGGCATTGACGAAGATGATCTGGCAGAGCGCATTGTTGCCATAACAAATGCCCCTGCTAAACGCCAGTGTGCAATGCTGATGGATTTCTTCCAATTACTAACCTCCTGGGCCGAGGGCAATCAGTGCAAGAATGCCTGTCAAATCAGTCAGGTTGTGCAGTACATGGAAACGAATTTCCGCGACAATTCGCTTTCCCTGACCAGCATCGCCGAAGCATTCGATCTGAATGCTTCTGTGCTATCCACTACCTTTAAGCAGCAGACCGGCAAGAATCTTTCAGCCTACCTGGAGGATTTGCGCATCAGGGAAGCACAGCGGCTGCTCCGCACCACCAACTGGACGATCAACCGCATTGCCGAGGAGATCGGCTATCTTTCTGCCAGTTCCTTCTGCCGTGCTTTCCGCCGCAATACAGGACAGAATACATCCACATATAAGGCTCTTGCAGACACGCAGGGCAGCAAGGAGGAATCGTAATGTCAAAGCTGTGGTATACCTCTCCGGCGGTTATCTGGAATCAGGCTCTTCCTTTGGGCAATGGTCACATGGGTGCCATGTGCTTTGGTGGCACGCTGATGGATCGCTGGCAGCTGAATGACGATACCATCTGGTCTGGCTGTTTCATCGACCGTACCAACCCCGATGCCCGCCGGGGCATCCTTGAGGCTCGTGAATACCTGGCTCAGGGAAAGATCGCTCAGGCAGAAGAGCTCGTGGAAGAGGCTGTTGCCGCTACACCTGATGGGCAGCGCTGCTATGAACCCTTGTGCGACTTGATCGTACAGTTCCGCACAGTTGAACATCCCAGGTTTTCCACGCCCTTCTTCCTTTCCAACCTTTGCGGCCGCGACCTGAGTTGGTTTGAACCCCAGAGCGGTGTTGAGAATTATTCCCGCACCCTGAGCCTGGATGAAGGCGTGCATCGCGTCAGTTATGAGCTGGATGGGCAGGAATTTCGGCGCGAAAGCTTCATTTCCTATCCCGCCGGTGTCATGGCCGTCAAGCTGCAGGGCGGCGCCTGGCGCGCCATGTTGCGCCGCGGCGGCCGCGTTACGGCCCATCGTCAGCTGGACAGCCGGACCCTGTGCCTGGAAGGCATGACCGGGCAAAACGGTGTTGCTTTCTGCTGCGTGGCCCGTGCCATTGGCGTCGATGTCTTCACCGTGGGCGATATGATCCGTGGTCAGGGCGAGGCGGTGCTGCTGTTGGCTTCCGGCACTTCGCTGCGGGATGGTGAAAACTATGTTGCCGTGGCGTCTGCTCGTCTGGATGCTGCAGAACAGCTGGGCTATGATACATTGCTACAGCAGCATATTGCTGATTTTGCACCTTTGATGGCTGCTTGCCGTTTGCAGATCAGCGAGGAGGGCGCACCGATCAATCTGCCCCATGACCAACGCCTTGCCCGCCTGCAGAAGGATTTTTCGGATCTGGGTCTGGTCAATGATATGTTTGCCTTTGGCCGTTATCTGCTGATCTCTTCCAGCCGTCCCGGCAGCCAGCCTGCCAATCTACAGGGCATCTGGAATGAAATGTACAACCCGCAATGGGACAGCAAATATACCATCAACATCAACGCACAGATGAATTACTGGCCTGCCGAGATCTGCGGCCTTTCCGAATTGCATCAACCCTTGTTCGACCTCATTGAGCGAATGATCCCTCGTGGCAGAAAAATAGCGCGTACCATGTATGATGCCCGAGGTTGGATGGCGCATCACAATACTGATATTTGGGGAGATTGCGCCCCCCAGGACAACTATCTTTCCTCTACCATGTGGCAGATGGGCGCCGCCTGGCTGTGTTTGCATCTCTGGGAACACTATCAGTATACGCTTGACAAGGATTTCTTGACCCGATGGTTTCCTGTGATGGAGGAAGCTGCCTCGTTCTTCATTGACACGCTGATTCCGGATGCGGAAGGCCGTCTGCTGGTGAGTCCCTCCCTCTCGCCGGAAAACACGTATATTCTTCCCAACGGAGAAAGCGGCTGCCTGTGTAACGATGCAGCCATGGATCAGCAGATCCTGCATGAGCTCTTTACTGCCGTGATCGAAGCCGGACATGTGCTGGATCGGGATACCAGGACATATCAGCAGCTTTTGCCTCGCTTGCGTCCAGTGGTCGTTGCACCCGATGGTCGCATAGCGGAATGGATGTCCCCCGAAAAGCAGGAAACCGAACCCGGACACCGGCACATTTCCCATCTGTTTGCCCTCTACCCGGGCAAGCAGATCACCGCAGCAAACCCGGATGCTATGGCAGCCGCCCGCAAGACCCTGGAAACCCGCCTGGCCGGCGGCGGCGGTCACACTGGGTGGAGCCGGGCATGGATCATTCACTTCTGGGCCCGACTGCTGGACGGTGAACTGGCAGGTGAAAACGTACGCCTGCTGCTGAAGGAATCCACCCTGCCCAATATGCTGGATAACCACCCGCCTTTCCAGATCGATGGAAATTTCGGCTTTACCTCCGGCATTGCAGAAATGCTCCTGCAGAGCCACGAGGGCTTTATCCGCCTGCTGGGTGCATTGCCGTCCCAATGGAAGCATGGCAGTATTACTGGCCTGAAGGCGCGCGGCGGCTTGACTGTGGACATGGAGTGGAACGGCGGCCGTTTGACCCGAGCAACCCTGTCTTTCACTGCTGGTCAAAGGGTACGCGTGCATACCAATCAGCCTGTTCAGGTCAAACACCATGGCGTTGTTCTGAGTGTCCAGTCCGATGCGCAGAGCGTGATATTTGATGCCAACGCCGGTGAGACTTATGAGCTGGAAAGCATTAATTGAGTATATGCCATCTGAATGAACAAGTTGATTTCAAGCAGGCAGAATAACGCCCGCCAATCATTTCTGATCAACGGGCGTCAGGCCAGCAATAAACCTCCAGCCATATAGGTTGGAGGTTCAGACTGTCAAAAAACCTGCGAGAGGTGTCGGAGGGCCCGCAGGCCTGACAGTGACGAAGCGCAAAGGGTTATCAGTACTGCATGTTTTCCAGGGGAGTGATGAACTGCTGGCGGCGGTTCTGCTGCTCCGCCAGGTAGGATTGATCGGCAGAACTGTGCAGCATTTGCAGGTACTGGTGGTGGTTGTTCAGAATGGCGGCGTTGTTCTTGGCCAGGATCAGCATGGCGACGGAGGAGCACTGATCGGCAGCGCGCTCCAGGTAGGTCAGCACATCCATGAAGATCAGGCCGGCATTGATGGAGCAGGTACCCTCGCACAGGCGGACGGTATGGCGGTCCTTCAGCAGCAGCACCATATCGTCAATAACCTCCTCCAGCGGCTCAATGCGCCGGGCGGTGGCATCGCTGTTGTAGATCAGGGCATCCACCGTTAGACGAAGGATCTCCTGAATGGCGTCATTCAGGATGACCAGCTCCTTCTGTGCACCCTCGGAGAAGGTCAGCCTGGCATCGGAGAGCTTCTTGGCCATTTCATCGAAGTTGGTGGCATAGTCGCCCACCCGCTCGATGTTGGGGATGCACTGCATCAGGGTGTTCAGCAGGTGCTTGTCCCGGGGGTTGTCAATGGTGCGGGAAAGCTCAATCAGGTAATTGTCCGCCACATCGGCAAAGTGATCCAGCTGGGCCTCGGTATCGTTGATTTCGGCGGAGCGCTCCTCTGTATAGCCCTTGAACTGGGTCAGGCCCAGGTCAACATTCTCCTTGGCAGCCTTGGCCATCACAGCCACGCAGCGGGCGGCCTCGGCCAGGGCCAGGGCGGGGGAGATCATCAGCTTTTTGTCCAGGCCGTTCAGCTCGGGGTATTTGTTTTCCTTCACCGGGTCATCCTTGATGATGGCGCAGGCGGCCTTCATCAGCAGCTGTGTGAAGGGCAGCAGCAGCGCGGCGGTAATCAGGTTGAACAGGGTCTGGAAGTTGGCAATCATGCCGCTGTCCGCTACGCTGTTCCACAATTCAGGCCACACGCCGCAGCCGTGCAGGACGGTCATGGCAATCATGAACAGCATCGTGCCCACCGTGTTGAAGATGATGTGTACAATGCCTGTGCGCTTGGCATCCTTTCCGGTGCCGATGGAGCACACCATGGCTGTGGTGACGCAGGTGCCGATGTTAATGCCCATGATCACCGGGTACACCAGGTTGAAGGTCATGGCGCCGGTGGAGGACAGGGCCTGCAGGATGCCCACCATGGCGGAGGAGGACTGGACGATCACCGTCAGCACCAGGCCGGTGAGAATGCCCAGCAGCGGCATATCGGCAAAGCGGGCCAGCACATTGGCAAAGGCCTCGGACTCGGACAGGGGCTCCACGGCGCTGGTCATGGAAAGCAGGCCTGTGAACAAAACGCCAAAGCCCATGGCGATCAGCCCGCCGTTTTTCAGGTTGTCCTTCTTGATGAACATGATGAAGATGATACCCAGGATCAGCGCTATGGGCGCCAGGGTATCGGGCTTGAAAAACACCAGCAGGGAGTTGCCGCCGGTTTCCAGGTCCATCAGGCGGATGATCTGCGCGGTGACGGTGGTGCCGATGTTGGCACCCATCACAATGCTGACGGCCTGGCGCATGGTCAGCACCCCGGCGCCGATGAGGCCCACCGTCAGCACGATGGTGGCGGTGGAACTCTGGATGATGGCGGTTACCAGGGTGCCTGTCAGCACGCCCAGCAGGGTGTTCTGGGTCAGTTTGCCAAGGAATTTCTTCAGGGCCTCGCCGGAGCTTTGCTTCAGCCCGTCGGACATGATCTCCATGCCGTACAGGAACATGGCCAGGCCGCCCAGGAGCTTGATGAGCATCAGTACAGTGTCCATTGTTTCTTCCTCCACTTTCTTTTGGGGGATTCCTGCTTCATTCTTCTACATCCTACCCTTTCATGATACAGAATTTACGTCCAATTGACAAGCCCTTTGCCAATGTTTTCGTGACTTTCGCATATCCTGTCACATTGTGCGAAAAAAGCGGCGCTGGCACGGACTGTTTTTCATCAGATTGCCCAAAGTGCAAGTCTTTGCCTTACGAAAACTTGATAAAAAAAGGGACTGCATTTCGCAGACCGCAGACTGTCAAAAAACCTCCGGGAGGTGTCGGAGGGCCCGCAGGCCCTCTGACTT